>NZ_JAYESN010000327.1:0-2713 GCF_034860625.1 Lamprobacter sp. | reverse complement strand
GACGAGTCGCACTTGGCCATGCTTGCCCTACAGTGGTACTCAAGTCGATAAGAAGTGAAGCGACAGTTTCTTACTCTCTGCAGCGCGCTTTTAGACAGGTCCGCGTTCATCCTAAAAAAGCATTTCAACCGCAGATGACGCAGATTAACGCAGAGATTCCAATACATTGCAGACGTTGATTGCTTCACCTGTTAGATGGCCTTGTTAAGCCTGCTGAGATCTTGTTTTATATTATTTTAATCTGTGCGCATCTGCGTCATCTGCGGTTTATAGGTTCATCAGTCGGTATTCTCTTCGGTCTTACTGCCAGGTAAGAGGGTGCTCGCAGCGACAGGCGGTTGCTCTTTGGCGGCGGCATCGCGGTCGGCCAGCGAGATCAGCCAGTAGGTGATGCCAAGGCTGACGATAATGACACCCATGCCGACCAGATCGAGCGCGTTGTACTCGGCCATATCGAGGATGATGATCTTGCGTGCGATGGCCATGATCGCGGTCGCCACCACCAGCTTCATCGGGAACACATCAGAGCGGATATAGAGCCTGATGTTCGAGAAGATCTCATAGGCGATCAGCACCGCGAGGAAGGCACCAAAGGTCTTGATGATGTCCGGAATCAGGAAATAGGGTGGCTGGATCAGATTGAGAAAAATGGTGTGAAGCACGCTGATCACGCCAACCAGGATCACGAACACCATCGCAATGGCGAGCACATAGGCGGCGAGGCGCATGATCCGATGCAGCCAGCGCAGGATCGGGTCGCGTTCGTTGGTGGGTAGCTCGTCGTGACCAGTCGCGTTCTGGTTGCTGGTCTGATTGGCGTTGGTCATCAGATTACGGCTCCTGGTTCGGGAAGAGATCCGGATTCAGCACGGCGTTGAGCGCAGAGTAGGGCAGTCGCACCCTTGTGATGCCGATCGCATAGGGGCCAATCTGATACAGGCCAAAGACCACCTCAAGGCCTTCTGCCATTGGCAGGAGCACCTGATAATTGTCAGGCTCGGGGGCCGTGCCACTGACCAGCCATTCATCATCGGGCTCGAACGACTCGCGCTGGATCAGCGCCTGGTAGCTGGCCTCGGAAAGGCGTTGTAGCCAGTCGCTGCCTGGCTTGAAGAGCGCGGACACCGGGATCGGCTCACCGGTCTGGCGGCTCAGCAACAAGGCATGGTTCTCGGTGCCGCCGTGGGCGCCGCCGGTGAAATGGTAGGTCTCGAGATCAAGGGTCCAAAAGGTTGGGCCTTGGTAGAGCAGCTCGCCGGTGATCGAGAGTCCCCAGGGCGGGCCGAGATGCTTGCCGTCGTTGCCTGCGAGAAAGCCTTGGTACTCGTCGCGAAACGCGTCGATCTGACTCAGCACCTGTTGCTCGATGAGGCGATTGGCCGCGGTGACACCGGCAGCGGGCTCGCCGCCTGTGTCGCTCAGTTGAACGAATTGTGCCGCGATCTCGATGTTCGGGCCGTCTTGGGTCAGACGCACCAGGCCGTCCTCGTGTGTCACCTCGACCGGGCCGATCTCTGAGGCCATGGTCAGATTGCCGCTGGCCGAGACCAGGAGTAGGGCCGCTACCAGGGTGCGCTGTAAAACCATTGCTGTCATTGAATTGGCTCCATGGACTTTTCGGGATCGAACCACTGGATCAGCTGGTTCATGGTTCTGGCCGCGTTAGGTCATTGGTGCTGGCTTAGGGCTGCGCTCAGCGGATCACTGACAGCTTTCGCACTCTGGGTCATCGATCGAGCAGGCCTTCGGTGCCGAATCGACTGGCTTGCCGGCGCCATTCGATTTTGCCTTGCCGGGCGATTGATAGGTGCCTCCAACGGCCGAGAGGCGGTTTGCTCTATTGGTATCCGCCATGGTCGATTTTTCGACGTGGGTGGCGCCCATCGAGCGCAAATAATAGGTGGTCTTGAGTCCACGCACCCAGGCCAGCTTGTAGAGGTTGTCGAGCTTCTTGCCGCTCGGCTCGCTCATGTAGAGGTTCAGGCTCTGGGCCTGATCCAGCCATTTCTGGCGTCGGCTGCCGGCCTCGACTAGCCAACGTGGGTCGACCTCGAAGGCGGTCGCGTAGAGCTCCTTCAATTCGTCGGGGATGCGGTCGATCTGCTGCAGGCTGCCATCGTAGTATTTGAGGTCGCTGACCATGACGCTGTCCCAGAGCCCGAGTGCCTTGAGATCGCGCACCAAGTAAGGATTGACGACGGTGAATTCGCCCGACAGGTTCGATTTGACGAACAGGTTCTGATAGGTCGGCTCGATCGATTGGCTGACGCCGACGATGTTGCTGATGGTCGCGGTCGGCGCGATCGCCAGACAGTTGCTGTTGCGCATGCCGACGGTCTGCACCCGCTCGCGCAGGCCGTTCCAGTCTAGGGTGGTGCTGGTGTCCATCTCCAGGTAGCCGCCGCGGCCCTCGGCCAGTCGCTGAACGCTGTCGATTGGCAGGATGCCCTGGCTCCAGAGGCTGCCGTCGAAGCTCTGGTAACGTCCGCGCTCGCCGGCCAGCTCGCTGCTGGCCTCGATCGCGTAGTAGCTCAGGGCCTCCATGCTGTGATCGGCGAAGCGGACGGCGTCTTGGCTGGCATAAGGGATGCGCAGCTCGTAGAGCGCATCCTGGAAGCCCATGAGACCCAAGCCCACTGGCCGGTGGCGGAGGTTGGAATTGCGCGCCTGCGGCACGTTGTAGAAGTTATAGTCGATGACGTTGTCGAGCATG
>NZ_JAYESN010000326.1:0-2719 GCF_034860625.1 Lamprobacter sp. | reverse complement strand
CCCAGGCCGGACGTTGATGGGTGTAGAAGTTACGCAGCTCGTGGAGGTCGTCGGCGAGGTCGAGCAGGTCGTTCTTGCCGGCCAGGAACCGCTCGATCAGCGCGACCGTTTCCTGCTCGGCTGCCAGCGGCTTGATCACACCGAGCGCGTCGGCGATGGTCTCTTTGCCGGGATACTGACCGGTGCTGGCCAGGGTCTGATACTCACTGAGGTCGCTCATCCAGCCGGCCAGCTGCGCGCGCAGAAAGGCATCCAGCGCCTCTTCACCATCCGGGGCCAATGTGCTGAACAGATCCTTGCACAGTTGCCGCGCATTCTGCAGTTGGCCGCTGTCGACGCTCTTGCGCTTGACCAGGCTGACCTTGCGCCATTTGCTCGGTGAGATCAGCGCGTCGTAGGCCTTCTCGATGCCGAGCGTATCGCCGTCGAGCACCAGGCTGATGTCGCCCCGGCGCAGCAGGCGGGCGATCAGCAGGATGACCTCCCATTCCGGCCAGCCGTAGGGACGTCGCCCGAAGCGCTCCTGCACCAGGGCCTCGAGGACGATCTGGCGATTGGCGCCGGCCATCAGCTCGATGGTCTGGGTGAGTTCCTGGATCGCCTGTTGATTGCCCTGCCCCGCCTCCAGCGAAAACCCGAGGTCATCGACATCGGTGGCGCTGAGCACCGCCTTGATCTCGGCCTGGGGGTTGGCGGAGAGCCGGCTCAGATAGCCGAGCTTGTTAAAGCTGTTGCGCACCAGATAGTTGAGTCCGTCGGCGATCACCTGCGCGGCGCTGTGGGCCTTGGTCGGCACCGGCTGACCGGCGGCGTAGAGCGTGGCCTCCTGGCAGTGGGTCTCGAGCAGGCGCAGCAGTCGGGCGCGGCGCTCGCGGTTCTCTTCCTGGCGCTCACGCAGGATGCGCAGCGTGGTGTGGGAGGCGGTGCCGTCGTTCTTGCGGCCGACATACTTATCCGTCTGGATCAGGGTGCGGATCTCGCGCGCCAAGGTCTTGTCGTCGGCGAGCTTGAGGATCAGCGCCCCACCCTCGGCGCTGCTGTTGAGGATGCAGCGGGTCTCGTCGTAGAGGCCATAGTCGTCGGCCAGCGGGGTGATCACCGAGAGCACCAGGTCGCCATCGGTGCGGTTGCCGTGCGGGTGCAGGTCGCACAACCGGGTGAGGCCAAAGTCCTTGTGGTTGTCCGGGAAGCGGTGCTTGCGCAGGCCCTTGAGCACGTCCTCGAACAGCAGCTCGGCAAGCAGCTTGGTCTCCTCGGCGGAGCTGAGTTCGACGTCCTTGATCTCGCGGCTGATGTCGCGCTCTTCGTTGGTGAGGAAGAAGAAGTCCTCGCCGTTGCGCCCGATCAGGGTCTCGCGCTCGAGGCGCTGCAGGCTAGCCTCGATCTGCTGACGCAGCGCCAGGCGGTCGGCATCGATGCGGTCGACGAACAGGGTCACCAGGTTGTCGACGTTGCCGCGGATCTCGTCGACGTAACGGATCAGGAACAGGGTCTTGAGGACCAGGGTGTCGAACGGATCGAGCTTGGCGTTGCGCGCGGCGTTGTCGATGGTGGACTTGACCACGCCCTCGAGGAAGCTCTCGATGGCCGGATAGAAGCGGTACAGCGGCACTAGCACGCCGACCTCGTTGTCGCCGAGCTGGGTGGCGGCGGACTGGAAGGCATCGAGCATCGAGCGCTCGCCGCGCGCCAGATGCAGGCCGGTAACGCCGTGGCGGCGGATGGCCTCGAACACCTTCTGCACCAACTGGAACTGATAGGGCGCGAACGGGTAGACCGCGGCGAAGTCCGGCGCGTCGGCGAACGGCTTGAAGCTCATGCCGACGTTGCTGAAGCTGAGCTGGTTCTTGAGGATGTCGGCACTCTCGGCATAGACCTGGGTCAGCGCCGCCTGAGCCGGCTCGGTCTTGGCCAGCAGGCGCTTCTGGATCACCTCGTCGACGTTGCCGCTGGAGAGCGAGAGCCGGGTCTTGAAGCGACCCTGGATCTTGGAGAAGTCATTGGCCTTGGCAGCGCGCACCTCGCCGAGGATGGCGTCGATGTCCTCTTGCGAGGTGACCACCACCCAGGCGCGCCCGCCGCAGGCGGTACCAAGGTTCTCGGTGATGGTCTGCAGGCTCAGCATCAGGTGGGTGTCCTGACCGATGAATTGGCCGATCTCGTCGACCAGGAAGACGATGCGGCGGTTGCGGCTGCGATGGGAGCCGCTATTCGGGCTGCCATGGGGGCTGCCATCCGCGCTGCGGCGAGGGACGCCAACAGCCGGCAGCGGTTGATCCAGATAGTCGCGCACCCAGCCGGCGAAGTTCTCGACGCTGAGCAGCGAATCGAAGTCGGCCTCAGCGCGCTCCAGCCAGGCGCGGGCACCCTCGGGACTCTTGCCCAGCGCGTCCGACAGCGCCTGGACGATCTCATCCTGATAGAAGCTGTAGCCATCGCGCTCGGCCTCCCAGTCGACGCCGGCGACGGCGTGGAAGGCGGTCTTGAAGGCGTCAAGCTGGCCTTGCTGATCAAGCCGGCGCTCGATATCAGCCAGGTGCGGATAGTCACCGCTGTAGCCGAGCTTCTCGTTGAAGACCTTCAGGAACACCCGCAGGATCGCATCGCGCCCACTGCTGGAGTCGGCCTTGCTGTCGATGTTGAACAGGATGACATCGGTATCCGTGCTCACCGCACGCTTGATGTCGCCCGCCAGCATCGCGTCCTGGATCTTGCCGTC
>NZ_JAYESN010000325.1:0-2728 GCF_034860625.1 Lamprobacter sp. | reverse complement strand
TTCATCCCCGCGGCCTCGAAGCGGGCGAGGTTGCTCGCGACGATGTTGGTGACCGGGACGAACGCGTAGGGCCGCATGTAATTGCGACCATAGTTCGCGTAGACCTCCGTGCCGCCACTCGGATCAAGCGCCCAGCTGATGCCGAGATTCGGTAGCCAGGCGTCAAAGGTAAAGGCGTCCAGGCTCAAGTCTGGATTCGGTCCCAGGTTATGGCGGCGGGCTGCGTTCCAGTCGGCCGGGGTGTCCGCATTGGTGCGAAAGGCAGTGCTTGCCGGCTCGGTGTACTGGAAATACTTGATGCCAGCCTGCCAGCGCAGGCGCTCGCCTTGCTGTCCGAGCTGGAAATAGGGGCTATGGATGCTACCGCGCCCATCGTTCTCGGCCAGGTAGGCCCAGCCGGCGTAATCCCTGCCTGTTGGGGTGACGCGCATCCGGCGCACCGACTTCTCCAGATCCGCCGACTCCCACCAATAGCCGGTACTGATCTCCAAGCCGCCGATCTCGCCGATGAAGTCGGCATTGAGGCCATAGCGGTTCAGGTCGCGAAACCGATCCTGTCGGCCGTTGCGAATCTCGGCCTGTTCTTCGGCATAGTAGGGCTTGAATGTCAGGGTGCCGAAAGACAGCGGCAGGCTGCCGATGGTCAGCAGATCGCGGTTCTCGCTACTGCTGTGGTAGTAATCGAAGTAGTCAACATCAACGGCGGGGTCACCAGTTCGGTGGCGGTTATAGTCAAAGTCTCGATAGCGGCTCACATCGCGAGCCTGCTCGTAGTTCAGTGCACGGAACGCGTTGAAGTCCTCATCCGTGGCGTTGAAAAACAGCTCGCCGGTCGGACCGCCCTGATCGAGCCCGACGCTGAGGCCGAAGGCCAGGTTCTGACGCGGACCGAGCGAGCCCGCGCCCTTCCACTTGTCGGCATCGGTATAGGAGCCGGAAAGGAATGCTCGGAGGTCCGGACCAAAGACGCCACTGTCGATCCGTGCGAAGGTGCGACTGTAATTGTCCGAGCCGAGCGCCTGGCTGATCTCGGCTGCAGCCTCCGGCTCAGGGCGGCGGTAGCGCAGTGCGATGGCGCCACCGCGGTTGCCGACGGCAGAGCCGATCGCCAGCGGTGCCATGCCTTTGTAGAGTTCTAGCGTCTCGATGTTCTCGACATCATAGAGCTGCGGGCGCGCGCCAATCGGCATGATGCCGTAGTTCGGCAAGCCTTCGATCGACATGCCAACGAACTGGCTCTTGATGCCGCGTATGCGCATGAAGGTGCCGCCAAGTCCATAGGGATCGAGGGTCTCGGTGTCGACGCCGGGGAGCAGATCCAGGTTGGCATAGATGTTGGTGCGTCCAGCGGCACCGCTCATCTGCCGACCTGCCTCGGTCAGGGCACTCCCAGTGTAGAGCGTATCGCCAGGGTACTGAACCGAGTAGATCGGCGCCGCGCTGACCTCGATCGGGTCAAGCAGCAGAACCTCATCGTCGATGCTGGGCGCCTCCTGTGCTTGCGCGATCACCCCATTGCAAGTCAAGGATAAGCCGGCGATAACGACGGCGATGCTGCACTGCTGAAGACCAAGACAGGCCATGTTTGCCTCGCGACAGGAATCGTTTGATGCAGCAAGGATATTACTTTTTTACAAAAGGTATGAAAACTGACTGGGGTCAGGTGCCCCGCTCACCGGAGGGACCGGATCGCTAGGGCAAAAATGCAACGACAGTTGCGTCGATGCAGCTCGGTGCTATATGTTATACCATCACGCTTTTGCACTGAATCCCAATGCTGCGAAACAGGCTGAACATGATGAACAACTTCAATCGCACGTTCTTGGCCGGGCTGCTCCTCGGCGGTCTTGCTACATCACTGCTCGCGCAACCGATGAGCGACGACCAAGGGTTCTCGGTTGAGCTCGACGCCATCGAGGTCACGGCCGGTGTGCCGGTGCCGGGTGATCCGATGCTGCAGGCGGCGAACATCGATGTCTTGGCTGGCGAAGACCTGCGTCGCCGCCAGCGGTTCACGCTAGGCGAGACCCTGGAGACCTTGCCCGGCGTCGCCTCGATCACGGCCGGAAACATGGTCGGTAAGCCGGTGATTCGCGGCCTCAGCGGCAATCAGATTCAGGTGTTATCGAACGGGATTGGCGTTGACTACCAGCAGTATGGTGCGCGGCATCCACCCAACATCGATCCCTTCCTTGCCGGGCGCATCGAGGTGGTCCGGGGTGCCTCGAGCCTGCTCTACGGCTCGGGGGCGCTCGGTGGCGCTATCGATGTGCAGGCGCCAGCCTTCGTGTTCATGCCAGAGGGCGAGAGCGAAGCCCTGGCCGATACCCTGTTCGTCTACCACAGCAACAATGAACAATGGGATACCGGCGCCAAGGCGCGCGCCAGCACCGACCGCTTCAGCCTGGATGCCGGCATCATGGGTCGGTCCGCGGGCGATCTGACGACCCCCAATGCCGCGACGGCGGCCGAGTCGGGCAATCCGAGTGATCCCAAGTTCACCGGCGAGCTTCCGTTCACCAATTTTGATCAACTCAACGCCCAGTTCGGCGCTGGTGTCCTGACCGATGTTGGCGAATTCGGCGTGCGCTACAACCAATGGAACAACGAGAACAACTTTCTGCTGCCGACTGGCAAAGGCATCGGTCTGTGGCTGAACAATGACCAGCTCCAGCTCACCGGCGCCATGCCGCTCGCCTCTGGCTGGGAGCTGAAGCCGACCCTGTCC
>NZ_JAYESN010000324.1:0-2736 GCF_034860625.1 Lamprobacter sp. | reverse complement strand
GTTTCTTCGTCGATGTGCGCCTCGGCGGCGATCTCGGCGGGAACGGGATAGATCTTCGAATCCGACATGGTTTTATGTCCTCCTCGGGGCATCTCTGCGATGACAAATGCGGTGTCCGTTCCGCTTGTTTGGGGTTGCATGGTTGCGCGAATACATAACCGACGGAGTCTAAACCCTCAGCCGCAGCGCTGCCAGATCAGCGGTCAGTGCGTTTTGCCAAGGCGACGGTGTAATGGGCGCCCTGCTTGAGCTTGTCGTAGTTGCCGAAGACCTCTTGCAGGTTGCGCTTGAAGAATGCGCGCAGGCCGCTGATGGTGACCAGATAGAGCTGGCCGCCGGGGCGAAGACGGGCGTAAGCATCGTGCAGCAGGATCGAGAGCATCTCCTTGCCGACCTTAGCGGGTATGTTGCTCGCGATGAGGTCGAAGCGGGCCTTTGGCGGCACCTGCTCGAAACCGTTGCTCAATAGGCTGCTGGCGTTCCTCAGGTTGTTCAGCGTCGCGTTACGCTGAGCATAGTCGACCGCGACGAAGTCTTTGTCGACCATTAGGGTCTGGCCTTGGGGGGCCAGTGCCGCGAGGGTCAGCCCGATCGGGCCATAGCCGCAGCCTAGATCGAGACAGTCTGCAGTCGGCTCGACCTTGAGATGCTGGAGTAGCAGACGGGTGCCCTCATCGATCTCGCGCGGTGAGAACAGTCCCCAGGTCGATTCGAACCTCAGCCGGTGTCCGCGCAGTTCGGCCTCGAACTGGATCGGCGTGCGGAGGGCCGCGAGTTGGTCAGGGGCAAGCATCTGGCGGACGATCCAATCAGTGAAAAGCCCCTAGTCTACAGGGCTATGTCGCGTGCGCGTTGGCTAGACTAGGAGATTGGTCTGTTCAATTCGGAGGGGTTCGATGTCTGATCTCCCTGGCCAGCTCGAGATCCGTCTTGACCAACGCAGTGGCGCTGTCGCGATCGGCTCGAGCCGCCCGGTCACTGCCGCGCGAGTCTTTGCAGGTAAGTCGCCCGCCGCAGTGGTGCGTCAGCTGCCTACGCTGTTTAGTCTTTGTGGCACCGCGCAGGCAGCGGCCTGTGTTGGAGCCTGCGAGCAGGCACTTGGGCAACAGCCGAGCGCTGCAGTCTTGGCGCGTCGCCAGGCATTGGTCCACGCCGAGACGATCAAGGAGCACCTGTGGCGGTTATTGCTGGACTGGCCAAGGATGCTTGAGTGTAAAGCTGAAGCAATGGCAAATATCAACGCCAACGCCAACGCCAACGCCAACGCCAACGCCAACGGCAGCGGCAGCGGCAACAGCAGCGGCAACAGCAGCGGCAGCAGCAGCGGCAGGGGCAGCAATAGAAGTAACGCTAGCGCCAGCGCCAGCGGCAACAGCAACGGCAAGGCTGGCGTTGTAGCCAACGCTCGAGCATCGACTCTGGCCTTGCCGACTGCGGCCTCTGCGATGCCACGGGTCATGCAGGCCTTCGTAGCGTTGCGTCAGGCCCAGCAGGCGGCAGGCGACCCATTCTCGTTGGATAACCAACAGGCTGAGCGTGGCGCTGCCGCAGAGATTGATTCCAGCAGGCTCCTGGGTTTGGTTACCGATCAGGCGCTAGGGGCGGCGCCTGCCGATTGGCTCGACGCGGTGGATCGTCTAGCCAGCTTGCGCCGCTGGGCAGAGCAGACGGAGACGCCGGCCGCTGGCCTGGTGCGCGCCTTAGTGGCGCAGGGGCTGGCTGGCTATGGTGCGAACTCAGTCCCAAGGCTGCCGGGCTCGTCGTCGCAACAGCTTGCCTGGTCACTGGCGAATGCTCAGGCCGATGCCTTTATCGCCGCACCACAGTGGCAACAGGAGTGCGCTGAGACAGGCCCCTTGGCACGCGTTGCCGCGCAGCCGCTGATCGCGGACCTGCTCGCGAGGCACGGCAACGGCTTGCTCACGCGGCTGGCAGCGCTTTTGGTCGATTTGGCGCAGAGCGCCCGTGGGCTCGAGACCCTGCTCGGGACGAGGATGGAAGATGCCAGCAATGCGATGCAGCCATGGGCTACAGACTCCGCAAACCTAGAGCCAAAGGCCGAAGCGTTTTCAGGCGCCGATCCGGAAAAATCGCGGCTGCAAGCCCAGGGTCAAACGGCGATGTCGGCAAGCCTAACCGCTTTCGGTGAGCCGAATTCTGCTGAGCCTGAGTCAGTGATAGCAAGCGAGGTGATAGCCGGCGACGTCCGAATCGATTCTGGAATCGATATTGGTGCGGATGTCGTTATGAACGCTGGCACTCGTTCATGCCTAGACCCCAAACTCGGCACTGGCACTGGCACTGGCACTGGCACTGGCACTGGCGATGGCGCTGGCACAGGTGCTGACAACGGCACCGGCATTGGCGTTGGCTCTGCCGAAGCCGCTCGCGGCTTGCTCGTGCACCGGGTCACCATCCTCGATGGACGCGTTGAGCACTATCAGATCCTAGCGCCGACGGAATGGAATTTTCACCCACAGGGCGTTGTCGCCCAGGGGCTCACCGCGATCGCGCGCAGTAGTGCCGAGGGGGCGGAGCTTGAGCGATTGGCGCGACTCTATATCACCGCGGTCGATCCCTGTGTCGACTACCAACTTTCTGTATCCTGATCGCTAATCATCACTAACCACTAACCACTAACCACTAACCACTATCCACTCATAACTCAGGCGCCATCGGCGTCGCTCAGCCTGCGTTGGAGCACCGCTTATGTGTCTTGCCATACCCGCCCAGATT
>NZ_JAYESN010000323.1:0-2750 GCF_034860625.1 Lamprobacter sp. | reverse complement strand
GACAGGTGCTGCATGGCTGTCGTCAGCTCGTGTCGTGAGATGTTGGGTTAAGTCCCGTAACGAGCGCAACCCTTGTCCTTAGTTGCCAGCGGTTCGGCCGGGAACTCTAAGGAGACTGCCGGTGATAAACCGGAGGAAGGTGGGGATGACGTCAAGTCATCATGGCCCTTATGGGCTGGGCTACACACGTGCTACAATGGTCGGTACAGAGGGTCGCGAAGCCGCGAGGTGGAGCTAATCCCAGAAAGCCGATCGTAGTCCGGATTGCAGTCTGCAACTCGACTGCATGAAGTCGGAATCGCTAGTAATCGCGAATCAGCATGTCGCGGTGAATACGTTCCCGGGCCTTGTACACACCGCCCGTCACACCATGGGAGTTGGCTGCACCAGAAGTAGATAGCTTAACCTTCGGGAGGGCGTTTACCACGGTGTGGTTAATGACTGGGGTGAAGTCGTAACAAGGTAGCCGTAGGGGAACCTGCGGCTGGATCACCTCCTTAAAAAGTGACTCGCGCCGACACCTCGGAGCATCCTCACAAGCTGACTTGACGTAACAGGGTCTACGGACCCGCAACAGGCTCGGGTCTGTAGCTCAGTTGGTTAGAGCGCACCCCTGATAAGGGTGAGGTCGCTGGTTCAACTCCAGCCAGACCCACCACGACACTGGGGCCATAGCTCAGCTGGGAGAGCGCCTGCCTTGCACGCAGGAGGTCGGGAGTTCGATCCTCCCTGGCTCCACCAACTCAAGGTCGGATGCACAGACGTTGCCCCTGTCCAGTGCTCAGCGCACAGAATGCTGTGTGTTGAGCACTTTGCATCGGCAAAGTACAAGTTCTTTAATAATACGGTGAGATCGCGGAAGGCGCAAACGTTAGACGCAAGTCTAGCGAACGCGTGTGAATGTCAGCAGACCATCATCCCAAAGTGTTTGGGGTTATATGGTCAAGTGAATAAGCGCACACGGTGGATGCCTTGGCGGTAGGAGGCGATGAAGGACGTGGTAGCCTGCGAAAAGCCTCGGGGAGCTGGCAAACAAGCTTTGATCCGGGGATGTCCGAATGGGGAAACCCACCTGTCTAAAGGCAGGTATCTGGCACTGAATCCATAGGTGTCAGAGGCGAACCTGGGGAACTGAAACATCTAAGTACCCAGAGGAACAGAAATCAACCGAGATTCCCTTAGTAGCGGCGAGCGAACGGGGATTAGCCCTTAAGCGTTGATCAAGCTAGTGGAACGGTCTGGAAAGTCCGGCGATACAGGGTGATAGCCCCGTACACGAAAGCTTTTTCAACGTGAAATCGAGTAAGGCGGGACACGTGATATCCTGTCTGAACATGGGGGGACCATCCTCCAAGGCTAAATACTCCCTACCGACCGATAGTGAACCAGTACCGTGAGGGAAAGGCGAAAAGAACCCCCTTTAGGGGAGTGAAATAGAACCTGAAACCGTGTGCGTACAAGCAGTGGGAGCCCCCTCGGGGGTGACTGCGTACCTTTTGTATAATGGGTCAGCGACTTACATCTCAGTGGCAAGCTTAACCGACTAGGGTAGGCGTAGCGAAAGCGAGTCTTAAATGGGCGCCGTTCTTCGGAACAATCAGTCGCTGGGAGTAGACCCGAAACCGGGCGATCTACCCATGGCCAGGGTGAAGGTGCGGTAACACGCGCTGGAGGCCCGAACCGGGATCTGTTGAAAAAGATTCGGATGAGCTGTGGGTCGGAGTGAAAGGCTAATCAAGCCCGGAGATAGCTGGTTCTCCCCGAAAGCTATTTAGGTAGCGCCTCGTGTCTCACTCCTGGGGGTAGAGCACTGTTTCGGCTAGGGGGCCATCCCGGCTTACCAAACCGATGCAAACTCCGAATACCAGGAAGTGCAATCACGGGAGACAGACGGCGGGTGCTAACGTCCGTCGTCAAGAGGGTAACAACCCAGACCGCCAGCTAAGGTCCCCAAATCATGGCTCAGTGGGAAACGATGTGGGAAGGCCCAGACAGCCAGGAGGTTGGCTTAGAAGCAGCCATCCTTTAAAGAAAGCGTAATAGCTCACTGGTCGAGTCGTCCTGCGCGGAAGATGTAACGGGGCTTAAGCCATGTACCGAAGCTGCGGATGCGAGCTTGCTCGCATGGTAGGGGAGCGTTCCGTAGGCCTGCGAAGGTGTGTTGTCAAGCATGCTGGAGGTATCGGAAGTGCGAATGCTGACATGAGTAACGATAAAGGGGGTGAGAGGCCCCCTCGCCGAAAGCCCAAGGTTTCCTGCGCAACGCTAATCGGCGCAGGGTGAGTCGGCCCCTAAGACGAGGCCGAAAGGCGTAGTCGATGGGAAGCAGGTTAATATTCCTGCACCACGCATGACTGCGATGGGGGGACGAAGAAGGCTAGGCCAGCCGGCTGTTGGTTGCCGGTTTAAGCGTGTAGGCAGTCATCCTAGGCAAATCCGGGGTGGCCATGCTGAGGCGTGATGACGAGCTCCCACGGGAGTGAAGTGGTTGATGCCCTGCTTCCAGGAAAAGCCTCTAAGCTTCAGGTCATGGGTGACCGTACCCGAAACCGACACAGGTGGGCAGGGTGAGAATCCCAAGGCGCTTGAGAGAACTCTGGTGAAGGAACTAGGCAAAATGGTACCGTAACTTCGGGAGAAGGTACGCCCCTATTACGTGAAGCCCCTTGCGGGCCGAGCGGAGAGGGGTTGCAGTGACCAGGCCGCTGCGACTGTTTACTAAAAACACAGCACTCTGCAAACGCGAAAGC
>NZ_JAYESN010000322.1:0-2751 GCF_034860625.1 Lamprobacter sp. | reverse complement strand
GAGCGATTGCATCACCTCATCGCGCGTCTCATGCACATGGGTGTGCACCTGCACCTCGAGCTCATCGCTGAGGGTGCGGATGCGCGCGAGCGGCGCCTCTGAGACCGCATAGGTCGAATGCGGCGCGAAGGCGATGCGTGCCAGTGGGTGGTCGCGGTATTGCTCGTACAGCTCCAGCCCGCGGCGCAGATACTCGTCGGCGTCCTGCGCATAGCGGGTGGGCAAATCGACCACGATCATCCCGGCCAGCACGCGCATGCCGGCCTCGGCAGTGATCCGCGCCGTGACCTCGGGGTAGAAATACATATCGTTGAAGCAGGTGATGCCACCACGCAACATCTCCAGCACCGCGAGCCGGGTACCATCGGCGACGAATTCGGTATCGACCCAGCGACCCTCGGCGGGCCAGATGTGCTCATGCAGCCAGGTCATCAGTGGTAGATCGTCGGCGAGACCGCGCAACAGCGTCATCGCCGCATGGGTATGGGCGTTGATTAGGCCGGGGATGAGGGCATGGCCGGGCAGCTTGAGGACCCGTTTGGCTTGGATCTGCTGCTCCGCCTCGCTGCGTGGCAGGACTGCGCTGATGCGCCCGCGATCGATACAGAGGCTATGCCGCTCCAGCGTGTTATCCGCCGCATCCACAGGCAGAATCCAGTCGGCATGAATCAGGAGCTCGGCTTGCATGAAGGGGTCCTCGGCGTGTTGCCACTTGAGCGAAGGGCCAAAAAGGCCAAGAATGCACGAGAACTTTGCCACAAGGGATCGCGTCATGGAAACGCCCCAAGCTATAACGCCCCAAACTATGAAGCCGCATGCATTGGTTGCTCATCCAGACAACGCCATCGTCTGGCATGAGGACCAGCTCTTTCTTCTCGACCAACGCGCACTGCCCGCCGAGACTCGGTTCGTGGTCTGCGAGAATGCCGCCGAAACCGCCCGTGCGATCAAAGACATGGTGGTGCGGGGCGCGCCGGCGATCGGGGTGACTGCCGCCTACGGCGTCGTGCTCTCGGTGCGCGATCATTTCCAGCGCAGCCCGGCCGACTGGCGTCCTGGCGTCGACCAAGATCTGAAGGTCCTCGCCGCAGCTCGGCCGACCGCCATCAACCTGTTTTGGGCGCTTGAGCGCATGCGTGCGCTGCTCGATCAGCTTGACCAGCTCGATCCGGTGCCGGCCCTGCTGATCGAGGCGCTGCGTATTCACCGCGAGGACGTCGCGGCCAATCAGGCGATGGGCGACCTGGGTGCGGCGCTGATCGAGGGCCCCACCGACGTCATCACCCATTGCAACGCTGGCGCCCTGGCCACCGGCGGCTACGGCACCGCGCTCGGCGTGGTGCGCAGCGCTCACGCCGCCGGCAAGATCGGACGCGTCTATGCGGACGAGACCCGCCCTTGGTTGCAGGGCTCTCGCTTGACCGCCTGGGAGCTTGACCAATCCGGCATCCCGGTGACGGTGCAGGCGGACAACGTCGCCGCGAGCCTGATGGCGCGCGGTGGGATCGGCTGGGTCATTGTCGGCTCCGATCGCATTGCCGCCAATGGTGATGTCTGCAATAAGATCGGCACCTATGCGCTTGCCGTGCTGGCCCGCTATCACGGTGTGCGCTTCATGGTGGCCGCGCCGACTTCGACCATCGATCTCAGCGTCGCTCGCGGTGCAGATATTCCAATCGAGGAGCGGGCCGCCGATGAGGTGCTCAGTTGTGGTGGGATGCGTGTCGGCCCTGAGGGCGTGGGCGCGCATAACCCGGTGTTCGATGTCACACCAGCCGAGTTGGTCGATGTGATCGTCACCGAGCGTGGGGTGATCGAGCAGCCAACGGCGGAGAAGGTGGCTGCCTTGATGGCGCAGATGCCGGCCGATTAAATCTGCGCGCATCTGCGGTTCAAATGGTCTTTTTAGGATAAATCGCGACGACAAATGGCCGTGAGTCAAGCAAGATCGGTTGTTCTGTGCACCTGCGAGTCAGTCTATCGGGGAAGTCTGTGAGCCCAAACACCAGCCTGTGGAACATTCCGAACATCCTGACGCTGCTGCGGATCGCGCTGATCCCGGTGTTCGTGGTGGTGTTCTATTTGCCGGTGCCTTGGGCGCGCCTGGTCTGCGCGCTGATCTTCACGGTCGCTGCCATCACCGATTGGCTCGATGGCTACCTCGCGCGGCGCTGGAGCCAGACCTCGCCGCTTGGTGCATTCTTAGACCCGGTTGCCGATAAGCTGATGGTGGCCGTTGCCCTGGTGCTCTTGGTGCAGGCCGAGGCCAGCATCCTGTTTGTGCTGCCCGCAGCCGTCATCATTGGCCGTGAGATCACCGTCTCCGCGCTGCGTGAATGGATGGCCGAGATCGGCGCCCGGGCCAAGGTCAAGGTGTCGATGGCCGGTAAGGTGAAGACCACCCTGCAGATGGTCTCGATCGTCTTGCTCATCCTTGGCAGCCCGTTCCTGGGGTTACCGATCTACTGGCCCGCCGTGATCCTGCTGTACATTGCTGCGCTCCTCACGCTCTGGTCGATGATCCTCTACCTCCGCGCGGCCTGGCCGAGCCTCACCAACACGGCTCCAGACCAGAATGCCCACTGAGCATAAACCGGATCATAAACCGGGACGGACCACCATTTGTGCATAAACCGGGACGGACCACCATTTGCGCATAAACCGCGCATAACCCGTGACAGACCACAATTTACAAGCACCGGAACAGGCCGCTATTGACGCTGACCATCATGCAAATTGAAGCCATCTATC
>NZ_JAYESN010000321.1:0-2773 GCF_034860625.1 Lamprobacter sp. | reverse complement strand
GCAGGACTGAAGCGCATCCTGAAGACGGTCTGGGACCGGCTCGGCAACCAGATGAGCGTGGATGCGATCGCTGAGGCGCTGTTGGCCGAGTCCGATGCACGCTTGCAGGATGTCGGCCGGCAGCTGTTCTCGTTCACCTCGGCCGGGGAGTATGGGCGCTTCTTCAATGGAGCCAACCGGATTGGTTTCACCGCACCCTTGGTGGTGCTCGAGCTCGAGGAGCTGAAGAGCCGGCGGCATCTGCAGCAGGTCGTCTTACTGCTGCTGATCTACCAGATCCAGCAGGCGATGTACCTCGGTGAGCGATCACAACCGAAGCTGGTGGTGATCGACGAGGCCTGGGACCTGCTCACCAACGGCGATGTCGGCAAGTTCATCGAGTCGGGCTATCGGCGCTTTCGCAAATATGGCGGCGCGGCGGTGACCATCACGCAGTCGCTGGCCGATCTGTACACCCATCCGGTGGGACGGGCGATCGCCGAGAACAGCGCCCATAGCTTTCTACTGGCCCAACCGTCACAGGCGATCGATCAGCTGGCGGCGGAGCAGCGGTTGCCGTTGCCCAGCGGGGCGGTGGAGCTGCTCAAGACCGTGCATACCGTTCCCGGTGCCTACTCCGAGATCTGTTGCCTGACCAGCCTGGGTGGCGGGATCGGTCGTTTGGTGGTCGATCCGTTCCGGCAGTTGCTTTATAGCACGGCGCCGAAGGATGTGGCGGCATTGGAGGCCTTGCGGGCAAAGGGACTCAGCACGGTCGAGGCGATCAAGGCGTTGATCGAGGAGCGCCGGCATGGCGGCTGAGCAACGCGCAGGCAAGGGACCCGAGCCTGTGATGGCGCTGTTGACAACGCCCGTGCGTTGGTCACTGACGCTGCTGTTCGGGGCGGTGCTGGCAGGTGCTGTGGTGGGGCTTGGGATCAGCCAGAAGCGCTTGGCCGCACTGGCGGGGGACGCTGCACGTCAGCCGCCTGTGGTCATCCTGTCGGTGGCCGAGGCGGTGCGCGCCGGGCTTGATGCGGGGCAGATCCAGGTGTTCTCCGAGCGTCTGGCCGCGCGTGGGTTTTTGGTCCTCGATGCGCAGGCGGTGCTGGCCGCACCGGCGGAATTGTCGCTGCCACTGGGCGAGAAGGCGGGCCGATGAGGGTGCGCGCAGATCAAACCCGTCCACGCCAGCCCTGGGATCGCTTCCTGCTGAAGGCCCTGGCGGTGCTAACGCTGATCCTGGTGATCGGCAGTCTGCTCTGTGGGCGCTTTCGTCTGGGGCTCGATGATCAGGAGGCGCTCTGTCTGCCGCCGTATCGCGGGTATCTGATCGATACTTGGGATCGGCAGCCCGAGGTCGGGCAATTGGTGGCGTTTGCCGCGACTGAGGCGATGGTGCCGTATTTCACGGTCGGGCAGACGGTCATCAAGCGCGTGGTGGGCGTGCCAGGCGATCGCGTGGCGGTCGATGCGACGGGGACGGCGATCAACGGAGTGATGCGCGCGAACAGCGACCCGGCCCTGGCGACGACCTTGCAGCAGCCGGTGAGCGCCTTCGCTCGCGCAGCGTTTGAGGTTGAGCCCGGCCACCTCTGGGTGATGGGCGACACGCGCGATAGCTTCGATGGCCGCTATTGGGGTGCGTTGCCGATCGAGCAGGTGCAGGGGCGGGCCTATGCGTTGTTTTGAGGCTCTGATGCGTGCTCGGTTTCGCGCAGCCCGCTGTGGCCGTGCTGGAGCCGCTGGCACGCTGGCTCGTCTGGCCGCCAGCGCTCGCGATAGGCTGATCCTGGCCGGCGGCACACTCACGCTGGTCAGCGTTGCGACCGCTGCCGAGCTGATGCTTGATCAGGCGGAGCAGGGCGTCGATCAGGCACTGGCACCGATCCGGGCACAGGCCGGGGCGATTGCGCAGGGCGTTGAAGGTCAGCCGTTGCCGGCGTGGCTGCAGGTTCCTGATCAGACAGGCATGGAGTCGCGCTTCAAAGACCATGCGGTCCTGGACGCTCTGCTGGACGAGGCTCGTCAACACCTCGGATCTGCTGACCTGACCGCGTCGATCTGCGAGACCCTGGCGAGCGACTGCGCACTGGATAGTCGATCTTCCAATGTGCCTGCGCCCGCCGACGTCGATCCACCGCCGTTGGCGACGGGCGCACCATCCCGAACCTACCTGCTCTTCGCCTCCCGCTCGCTCGGCGAGGCCGCGCTGCGCGAGCTGTTCGCGCTGGCCAGCGTCCGACCCGAGCTGCGCATCCTGTTTCGCGGCGTCGACGAGGGCGAATCGCTGATCGCCTTTGCCGCCAGCCTGCGCGGGCTGCTCGAGGGACTTGATCCGCCGCCCAACGTGCTGCTCGATCCAACACCGTTTCGGACCTATGGCATCACGGCGGTGCCGACGCTGATCGCGTTGGAGCGGGATGGAACCGACTGGACCGAGCGCGCCCGCGTCGCTGGGCTGATCAACACAGGCTGGCTCGAGCAGGCGCTCGACGCCGGTCGCCAAGGCAACCTTGGCACCCGCGGCTCGGTCACCGAGATCCGCGAGCCCGATCTGCTTGCCGAGCTCGAACGCCGCCTGGCCGCGCTGGATTTGACCGCGATGAAGACCCGCGCGCTCGAGCGGGCGTTCGGTCGTCTGCATCTGGAGCGCCTGCCGGTCGCCACCGAGGACCGCACCCGCTGGATCGATCCCACCCTGATCGCGGCGGCCGATATCCGGCTGCCAGACGGCGCGATCCTGGTCGCCGCCGGGGAATCGATCAACCCACTCGAACAACTGCCCTTCACC
>NZ_JAYESN010000320.1:0-2794 GCF_034860625.1 Lamprobacter sp. | reverse complement strand
ACGACTCTAACGTGAAGCCCTGCATGAGGCTCAATGCCATCGACCGACCGCGAGCGCAACCCCCATGGCCCTAGCCGAAGAAGACATCGCTTTCATTAAAACCCACCTCGGCGAGTGGCTCACCGAGCAGAGCCTTGGCAAGCCGGCGGTGGTCTACGAGATCGAGCTGCGCGAGCGTATGGTGCGGGTGGAGGAGGAACTCAAGCACCAGCGCGAGTTGATGCGCCAAGGTTTTGAACAGGTTGATAGACGCTTCGAACAGGTTGACAAGCGCTTCGAGCAAGTGGAGAAACGCTTCGAACAGGTTGACAAACGCTTCGAGCAAATGGACAAACGTTTCGATGAGATGCTCAAGCGCCACGATCAGCAATTTTTTTGGCTGCTCGGCTTCATCGCCACTGGTGTGGGCCTGGTTATCGCTGCATTGCGGTTTCTCTAGCCTCGGGTATGCGTTCCGCACAGGTTCCGTGGAGCATGGAAGCTCAGGTTGTCATCTGGGGTACGATAACCTCGGTCCCTACTGATCGAATTTCAATCCACCGTCGATCGACTGGTGCGCCTGATCCAAGCCGACCCCAATAAGGCCAGGCTGGACCGGCTCATCACCCATTGGCTCAAGCGCCACCTGCGGCGGCTGGGCGCGGACATTGACCTGAAACAGATCAACTCATTAGTCGAGGACAACGCCATGTTAGCCGAGAACCTAGAAAGCTGAGCATAGCGGGAGCGTGACCAAGGCCGTTTGGACTTATATTAGTGCCTGCTCGCACACCTGCTCAATGGCATCAAATACTGGGCCTGGAACAGTGAGCTGGAATTGCTTGCGTCGGTTCTTCGAGACCTTGCCGTTGTTTTGCAGAGCGGCAATCACTAAGGTCGTCAAGGCGTTGCCGCGCACATCGAAGCATTCATCGATTTGGCGATAAACCCGGTCAAAGCGGTCGAGAAATTCGGTCTCTTCGCGCAGATCTTTCTCAAGCGCTTGTCTGGCCATGTCGAGGCTGAACTCGACAACCTGAGTCGCATCCCAGTAGCGGTAGAGCGCTTCGTCACCCTGAAAGCGAAAATCGTAGGTTTCATCGCTCAACCAACGCACATTCCAGCGGCGGCGCATGGGCGTGGAGAAACTTTGCAGAGCCTTGAGGTATGCGGCTTCATTGCGTTTCATCGCGACCGAAACCGGTAACAGCAACCCATTGGCCAAGCGTCCCGACTGGCAGAGCGCGTAGTGAAACAGGAACCGCGACAGCCGGCCATTGCCATCCATGAAGGGGTGAATGAACACAAACCCGAACGATGCGATGGCCGCTGCGACCAGCGGGTCGATGGCTTTCGGCAGGTCGTTAGCAAACAGCAGCACCCCGTCCATGAGCGCAGTCACCAACTCGGGCGGTGGCGGTACATAGGTGATACCGGCGGCACCCCGCAGGGGTCCTCGTAGCCAGTTTTGTTCGTGGCGATAGGCAGCGGCTCGATCCAGTGGATTGGTGATGGCGGCGTTTTGCAGCTCGACCAGATAATCCTCGTCCATCGGTCGCGGCTGGTGTGCCTGTTTCAACAGCGCCACAAAGGCCTCGGCCTTGTCCTGCGATGGTTTCTCTCGCTCGATCGCGAACGAATTTTCAGTCTCATGCAGATACGCCCAGGCCAGCGCCCGATCGGTTGCCTGCTGTCCAAGCCCCGCCACAAAGGCATTTGCGCGGTCGAGAATAGCCAGAGCGAGCAAGCGTTCAATGGCTGGCGTGCGCTCCACGGTGACTGCGTAACGCAGCGACCCCAATCCGTTGAAATTGACCTTCCAGCGCGCATTGCGCTGACCGGGCGCGGTGAGGTAGCGCTTGGCGTCGAACAGATCAACGGTTGGACCCGCGATCCCAAGATTGCCTTCAAGCTTGCGGGCGTTGAAGGCCTCCCACAAAAAGCCCAGGACGCGGACATAGCGACTCGAGGGCGTGGCCTGAACCCGGCGCTGGAGGTCGCTGCCAGGTAGGCGCTTGAGCGCCTGCGCCAGGACCTGCAGGTTGACGCCTTCATGCTTGAGCGCGAACAGCAGCTGTTCGAGTGGCTCATCTTGTCGGGGCGCAACCTGCGCGGGCACCAACAGGGCATCCACTGTCTGCGTCAGCCGCGATACAGGCGCAACCCGCGCGGGTCTCGAGAGCGGAAATGCCGTGAGCTGGAAGCGTTCGCAGAGCGATTGGTAGCCGAGGCAATCCATTTTTTCTTCAAAGGCCAAGGTTTTTGTTAAAAAAACCTATCATGCCACTTTTTTGTTAACGCGATATCAAGCCGGCGGTGGTCGTCGAAGAACTCGCCCGGGCCTACCCTTGGCCTGGCAGCCCCAATCTCATCTTAGAGGCCAGCGCACTTGAAGATATCTTTTGCGATTAACCAAGCGTGTAAAGCCGCACCGCCATGCAGGTCGGTCGCTTGCAACAGGGCGGTCGCCTCAAGGCACCACAACCTCGGCCTCTTTCACCACCTCACGCAGTTTCCCAGCCAACGCCGTCTTTGCGCCTTCATCCCCATGCACCAGGCGGATTTCAGCCGGCGGCGTCGGAATCCCAGAGACAAACTCGATCAGATCACGCTGGTCGGCATGGGCTGAGTAGCCGCCGATGGTATGGATCTGGGCGCGGATATCGTAGCGCTCGCCGTCAAGTATCACGTAGCCCCCGCGCGGGCCGTAGCGCTGGATGTCGCGCCCTGGCGTGCCCTTGGCCTGGTAGCCGACGAAGAGCACATCATGGCGCGGGTCGCCGAGCATGGCCTTGAGATAGTTCACCATGCGCCC
>NZ_JAYESN010000319.1:0-2822 GCF_034860625.1 Lamprobacter sp. | reverse complement strand
GGGTGTCGCCCCCGAGGAGGAGGATGCAGACTTCGACTTCGAGGAGGTGTTGCGGGAGATCCATGTGGAGTTGGAGGATCTCAATGCCGAGGCGGCGGGGTTGGCCGCGACGATCAAGAGGAACTTTGAGGAGTTGGGGGTGTGAGCTGGCGTGCGGTAAGGCTCGGCGAGTTGATCGACATAAAGCATGGCTTCGCGTTCAAGAGCAAGTATTTCACCGACGAGGGGAAATACATTCTTCTGACTCCCGGAAATTGCCATGAAACCGGTGGCCTCAAGCTCAAGGGAGACAAGGAAAAGTATTATTCGGGAGAGGTTCCGGCGGACTTCCTGCTTGCAGCAGGAGACTTACTTGTCGTTATGACCGATCTGGTGAACACCGCGCCCATCCTGGGCGGAGCGTTCATAATTCCGGAAGATGACCGCTTCCTTCACAACCAGCGTTTAGGACTGATCTCCCTGAAAGACACGTCGCGGATTCAGAAGGCGTTTCTCTACTATCTTCTGAATACCAAAGGTTACCGCGCACAGGTGCGAGGCTCAGCAAGTGGGGCAACCGTCCGGCATACTTCTCCAGACCGGATCAAGCAGTGCGTTGTTCGAGTTCCCAACAGCCTGGACGAACAATCCCGCATCGCCTCAATCCTCTCCGCCTACGACGACCTGATCGAGAACAACCGGCGACGGATTCAGTTACTGGAGCAGGCGGCGCGGCTGCTCTACAAGGAGTGGTTCGTCCACCTCCGCTTCCCCGGCCACGAGCACGTCACCATCACCGACGGCGTGCCGGAGGGGTGGGAGAAGAAACCGCTTGGGGAGCACGTGACGCTGAAGTACGGCAAGGCGTTGAAGGCCGATAGCCGCGTCGATGGTTCATATCCGGTCTACGGTTCGAGCGGGATCGTGGGGACTCACGAGAAGCCGTTCGTCAAGGGGCCGGGAATTATCGTTGGCCGGAAAGGAAATGTCGGCAGCGTTTACTGGTCAAGCTGCGACTTCTATCCGATTGATACCGTTTACTTTATTGACGCAGATTCCAGCGACTTTTACCTTTACCATGCACTGGCGCACATGCACTTCATCAGCACCGATGTCGCGGTACCAGGGCTCAACCGTGACTTCGCGCACAGCAGAAATCTGCTTTTCCCGCCAGAGATCCTTCACCGTGAGTTTCTTGATGCCGTTTCGCCGATGCATCAGCAAATGGATAAGCTCAATCAGGCGAACGAGAAGCTCCGCGCCGCCCGCGACCTACTCCTCCCCCGCCTCATGAACGGCGAGATCACCGTATGACGGAAACACACATCCTGATCATTGCCGGACCCAAGGGCGCGGGATAGGTCGCGATTAATCGACGAGGGAGACAAGCATGCATGAGAATACCCAGACCGTTCATCGCCTTGATGACCCGGATTTTCACAATGCCGAGATCGCTCTGAGGCGCGCCGCGATCAAGGCGCAACGCCAAGCACGCGAGGCGGGTCTTGAGCCCGTGGTGGCGGATCAGGCTGCGCCCGACACCAACGGGCAGCCCGAGCAGGATCGTTCAGAACCGGATTAAATCTCCGATATCCTAGAGTTGGCGGAGCGGTAAGCCTATGCAAGTCGATGAATCTTCACCTACTGCAAAAAAGGTGTGTCGAAATAGCGTCTTGGCCGCACTCCGTGACCTGAAATCCGAGTGGCGCTCCCGGGGTCTGCTGTCCATGGGTGTGTTTGGTTCTTTTGCGCGTAATACCGAGACTGGCGAGAGCGATTTGGATGTCTATGTGCGCATGGAAACGGCCAACCCCTATCTCTTGGTCCATCTCAAGGACGCGATCGAGGGTCGGGTTCATCGGCACGTCGATATCGTGCGGCTCCGTGAGCGGATGAACCCCGACCTGATGTCTCGAATCGAGCGTGAGGGGTTCGATGTATGACCAATCCCTAGCGCTGGAGATCCTTCGCCAGATCGACGGCGCTCTGCGGAAGATCGGCGACCGCGCCAGCCGCATCACCGGTCCCGACTTTGTCGCGACCATTCGGGCGTCCGATCGGGTCAAGGCGTCGGTGAAGGAGAAGTCGGCGCTTGAGCTGGTTCGGCACTATAGGCTCAGCACGGGGGAGTCATTGACGAACCTTGGCGTACTGTTGCTCGGCGATGCGTCGCGGCGGCAACGTTTTGGCACGGCGCCCTCGATCGCCTACGTGACAAGGGGTTGATCTCGTCCACCGGCGAGAAACGGGGACGCAAGTACTGGCCGGGTGCGGAGAAGTTATCGCCGTAGCTTGCTCGAATACGTCGAAACGGCTACCTCAGGATGTCGATAAATCGACTCGTACCACTTTATAATCAACAAGATGCTCAAGTCGATAAGTTGCAGCGCAGGTTAATATCAAAGAGGCCAGTGGGTGATAACGCTCGCATCTACCGGACCTGTCCTGCTGGCTCCCACGCTCCAGCGTGGGAGCGAGGGCAGCAACTCCAGTGGTCGCGCCAGAGGTGGGCTCGTCACCAGCAAGAACGATCAGGCAGCGTTTGTGAACGGCAGAGCCCGTTTGAGCGTACACAAACCTCGTTGTGAGCATCAGACCATTCGCAAGCCCCCGGAGCCAGGGATATGAGCCCCGCCCCTTACACCGAAGACACGCTGGTCCAGCAGACCACGGCCGACTATCTGCAACAGCAGCTCGGTTGGGAATCGGTGTTCGCCTTCAACCAGGAGGACTTCGGGCCGGACAGCCTGCTCGGGCGTTTGTCCGACCATGAGATGGTACTCACGCGTCCACTGCGCGCGGCGCTGGAGCGGCTGAATCCGGGCTTGCCGGAGCCGGCCTAT
>NZ_JAYESN010000318.1:0-2835 GCF_034860625.1 Lamprobacter sp. | reverse complement strand
TGTCACGAATGGCTGCTTGCTGCGTCGGGAAGCGCTCCGTCAGGCGAGCACTGACCGGCTCCAGCCCAAGACGATAGCGACAGTTGCGCGCGCCCAGCCCCGATGCGTCAAGCATGGCGTTGCCAAACTGCGAGTAGACGCTATCCGGTACCGCATCCGGTCGATCCAGCCCCTCGAGTCCCGCCGCCCGCTGCGGCTCCAGCGTCACACCGGTCGAGACCAGTGCCGAGGCCAGATCAGCAGGCGCCAGGCGCACCCCGGCGAGCCCTGAACTTAACGCCTCGATCAGTCCATCGAGATCCTCGGTGACGTTGAGCCAGTGCCGCAGCGCAGTGGTCACGCCCAAAGTGATCCGCCCCTCATAGCTGGCGATGAGCGTCGCGAGCCACTCCAACTGCAGCGACCGGGGTGCTCGACGGTAGAGGATCTCCACCCCTGCCTCCAGGGTCGGAGACACATTGACCAAGTGTTCCAGGCGCTCCACCGTGGGCGCCTGGCCGACGAGGTTCTCATAGAGCCGATCAGCGTCGACCACCAACGGTAGCGGCACGCTCACCCCGATGATCTCCTCCAGCAGGCTGGCCGCAGCCTGGCATTGCGCGATACTGAGATCCCCGCGCACCAAGGCGTGACCAGGAAAGCGCGCTTCCGCGAGCATGCCTACGGCCAGGACGGCCTGATGGTAGGGATAGCCCTGGGTCTTGTCGCTAAAGACATTGCCGTCGATCCAGCCCGCCAGTGCCTTGGTGATGAAGCTGTCCGAGGTCTCGCCGGGGCCGGGGCTGGAGCCAACGCTGGAACGAGAGCGCCGATAATGGGCAATGTCCTCGTACAGACAGAAGATCTCCGCCGTCTTCAGGGAAGACTGATCACCGCACACCCGCAGATGCCGCTGTGATGGGCTCGCCTCATCCTGTTCCAGCCGGGTCGAATACACCCAACGTCGGATCGCTTTCCCGTTGCAGTCGATCGTCTGCTGGCGAAGAGCCACCAGCCCGTCCGCGTGCCCTTGTAGGAAGTCTCGCGCTTGGGCGTAGAAGCCTCGCCAGGCTGCTGGCTCGATGGCCTCCGCGTCGATGTCTAGAAAGATGTAGACCCCCATCGCGTCATATCTCCCAAGCTGTTGAAATCCAAACTGTTGAAATAAAAGTCCGAACGGGCCGGACAACTGACATGGATCGACTCGGCGTTTATCCATGCGTTTATAAGATAAACAACATGTTTGTTGTTGTCCATCAGGCGCCGTTTAGACTCTCCGGCATGAATTCAATGGCGAGAGTCGAAGCAGAACTTCGCGCGCGCGGTGAGACGCTGGCGTCCTTTGCCGCGCGACTCGGCGTGCGCAGCCAAGACATCAACAACTGGAAGCGTCGGGGGATACCCAGGACCAAGCAGACCTCTGTCGCTGAGGCATTGGGCTGGAGTCTTGATCAGTTGTTGACAGGAAAAACCGTGGCGCCTGACCAACCGAATCGGCCGCAAGCGGAGCAGTCCCAAGCGGATCAGCCGAACAGCCATGTCATGTCGACGGCTGGCAGAAGAGGCGCCGCCGACGATCCGAGTCGCGTTGGATTTGGGGTCCGCGAAACCCGTGACGGCGATCCGAGCGAGTATGCTCCCTGGCTTCCCAGGCAACGCCTTGCGCTCCACCAGGGGCAAGTGGTGATGATCGAGGAGCGACACGCGCCCGTAGCCTTTCCCGCGGACTGGTTGCAGCGCCAAGGGCTGCGGGAAGAAACCCTGGCCCTTTACCAAGCAGAAGGGGATAGCATGGCCCCGCTGATTCGAGCTGGCGATATCCTACTGATCGACCGCGCGGACTGCGATCCTGCCAAAGGAGGCGTGTTTCTCCTGCACGATGGCCGCAGGCTGATCATCCGGCGAATCGATATCGACTACGATGGTGCCTGGATTCTCCGCTCAGACAACCTGGCTCGTTATCCGGATCGCAGGGTCGCGTCGGCGATGCAGCAGATCCAGGTCAAGGTGATTGGGCGTGTCGACTGGCGGGGAGGGGAGATCAACGCATGAGGATGGCGATTCATCTCAAGCGACCTAAGGCCAGAGCTTGAGGATGCCGATGATGAGTCCGCCGGTGCCGATGGTGACGCCGAAAGACCAGCGCATGAAGCTGTCCATGCGTTGCTGCAGGCCGCGAATGTCTTGCTGCACGCTCTCGAAGCGCTTGTCCATGTTTGCTTGCATCAGCTCGAAGCGCTTGTCGACTTGTTCAAAGCGCTTGTCGATCTGCTCGAAGCGCTTGTCGACTTGTTCAAAGCGCTTGTCGATCTGCTCGAAGCGTAAGTTCATTTCCGTGCGCATGGTGTTGAATCCCTCGCGCATCAATTCGCGCTGGGTCTTGAGCTCTTCCTCGACCCGGATCATGCGCTCGCGCAGCTCGATTTCGTACACGACGGGTGGTTTGCCGAGGCTCTGCTCGGCGATCCAGTCGCTGATGTGGTCTTTGACGTACTCACCGATTTGTTCGAGGTCTTGCTGAGCGAGGGCCATGTTGAGTCTCTCTGTGCTGCCAGGGTCTGCTTCACCGCACATTATCGTACCATCCGGATGCTCGGCTGAAGATCAATCGGGGAACGTCCCCGATTTACGCGCGAGTTTCTACGCGACCCCTGTTTTACGCGTCGTCCCGGCCGGGAAGCCGGGACCTAGGCCAGGGAGGGTAAGCGGGTGGTTCGCTGCTGAGCGTTGGTGCCTGCTGCGAGGTTGCTTTCCCTGCACGGGATTCCGGCTTCCAGGCCGGAATGACGAAGAGAACGAATGGGGGCAAGCACACGAATGGGGTCAGGTCTTGCAATCGAGCAGGTTAAGCGCCTT
>NZ_JAYESN010000317.1:0-2843 GCF_034860625.1 Lamprobacter sp. | reverse complement strand
AGCTTCTAACATATGGGATGATCTACTCTCGAATAATTTACATAAAGAAGGTGGGGTTTCGTTCAAGAAAGGGAAAAAGCCAGAGGCTTTAATTAAGCGTATTCTAGAGCTCTCGACTGACGCAAACGATCTTGTCCTTGATTCTTTTCTCGGATCAGGTACTACGGCTGCTGTAGCTCACAAAATGAATCGCCGATGGATTGGAATCGAACTCGGTCAGCATTGCGACACTCACTGCGTTCCACGTCTCACAAGAGTTATTGATGGTCGAGACCCCGATGGCATCACCAATGCAGTCGGCTGGAAAGGCGGCGGTGGCTTCCGCTATTACAAGCTTGCACCCTCCTTGCTCGAAAAGGACAAATGGGATAACTGGGTGATCAGCAAGGACTACAACCCGGCCATGCTGGCCGAGGCGGTCTGTAAGCTGGAGGGCTTCACCTATGCCCCGAGCGACAGCCTCTACTGGCAGCACGGCCACTCCACGGAGCAGGATTTCATCTACGTCACCACTGCCAGCCTCAAGCACGAGCAGCTGCAACAGCTGAGCCATGAAGTCGGCCCGGAGCGCAGCCTGCTCGTGGTCTGCACCTCCTTCCGTGGCAGCAAGGAGGGCTACGCAAACCTGACGGTGAAGAAGATCCCCAAAGCCGTGCTCAGCCGCTGCGAATGGGGCAAGGACGACTACAGCCTCCGCGTCGAAAACCTCCCCGACGCCCCGCGGGAACCCGGCCAGCTAGGACTTTTTGATGCAGCGGAGGATGCAGAGTGAACCGCCACGTCAACGCCATTTCCGGACGCCTGAGCCTCCGCCCGCCGCAGCGCCGATCACTGGAGATCCTCGACCGGATCACCGAGATCGTGCCGCCCCGTAAATCGACGGCCCTGTCCGAAGCCTTGGAGTTGATCCAAAGCGAGTATCCGTCTGTCACCGACTTCGAGCGCGATTTCCCATCGCTTTGCTTTGCCCTCGCCACCGGCGTCGGCAAGACGCGGCTCATGGGCGCCTTCGTGACTTACCTGCACCTCGCCCACGGCATCAACAACTTCTTCATCCTCGCGCCCAACCTGACGATCTATAACAAGCTGATCGCGGATTTCACGCCCAATACACCCAAATATGTCTTCAAAGGCATTGCGGAGTTCGTCGTCAATCAACCAGCACTCATCACCGGCGATAACTACGATCAGCGTGACCCGGCCAGCGGCTCGCTTTTTGGCGGCGTGCGCATCAATATCTTCAATATTTCCAAAATCGACTCAGAGGTCCGCGGCGGCAAAGCGCCGAAGATCAAGCGCCTGTCGGAATACATCGGGGAGAGCTACTTCGATTACCTTGCGGCCCTGCCGGATCTCGTCCTGCTCATGGATGAATCCCACCGCTACCGAGCCAAGGCGGGACTGCGCGCCATCAACGAGTTGAAGCCGGTCCTGGGGCTGGAGTTGACGGCAACGCCCTTCGTCGAAACGTCAAAGGGAGCGATCCCCTTCAACAATGTCATCTACGACTATGCTCTGGGCCGCGCCATCGCCGATGGCTTCGTCAAGGAGCCCGCCGTAGTGACGCGAAAGAACTTCAATCCCGCCGACATGAGCAAGGAGGCCATTGAAGCGCTGAAGCTCTCCGATGGGATTCGCCTGCACGAGCAAACCAAGGTGCAGCTCGAAACCTATGCCCGCGAGACCAACCGCGAGATCGTCAAGCCCTTCGTGCTGGTGATCGCGCGCGACACCACGCACGCGGCGCAACTGAAGACCTTGCTGGAGTCGGATGATTTCTTCGACGGCGGCTATAAGGACAAGGTTATCCAGGTCGATTCCAGTAAGACGGGCGCGCAAGAGGAGGACATGATCAACCGGCTACTCAAGGTGGAGCAGGCCGACGAGCCGACCGAGATCGTGATCCACGTGAACATGCTCAAGGAAGGCTGGGATGTGACCAACCTCTACACCATCGTGCCGCTGCGCGCCGCCAATGCCCGCATCCTCATCGAGCAATCGATCGGTCGCGGCCTGCGCCTGCCCTATGGCAAGCGCGTTGGCGTCACTGCGGTCGATCGGCTCAACATCGTGGCGCATGACAAGTTCCAGGAGATCGTGGACGAGGCCAACCGTGCCGACTCCCAGGTTCGCATGCAGACCCTCGTCCTCGATCCCGATGAGATCGAGAAGAAGACCAAGACAGTGATCTCACAGAGCAAGCTGGCTAGCCAGCTCGGCACCGTTCCCGCACAAACCACGGGTTCCACGACCGTTGCGCCTTCGCGCGAGCAAGCGGTGTTCACCACACCGGCGGAGCAGAAAGTCGCCCAGGCGGCCTACAGCGTCATCAAGCAGTTCGAAAGCCAGCCGGATCGCGTACCGACCATGCGCAGCCTCGCCAACGCCGACGTCCAAGCGAACATGGTGCGGGACGTTGCCGCCGCCTATACCCCAGCCCAATCGGAGCTGGACGGGATGACCGAGCAGCCGGACATCGCGGCCATCGTCAAGAAGACGACCGAACTGGTCGTACAGCAAAGCATCGATATTCCCCGCATCCTGGTGGTGCCGAAGAGCGAGGTGGACTCCGGCTTCAGGGCATTTGAACTGGATCTCTCCGGCCTGAACTTTCAGCCGATTTCGGACGAGCTCTGGGTGCAGTTGCTCCGCACTGGCGCCACCGAAGTGATCGGACTCGGCAAGGGCGGCTTAAAGGAGACGCGACTCGAGCACTACGTCGTCAGCGGCCTGGTGGATTTTGATGACATCGACTACGAGAAGCATGCCGATCTGCTCTACGATCTGGCCACTCAAACGGTCACGCATTTGCAGAGCTATCTCAGCGAGGAAGATGCAAGAAA
>NZ_JAYESN010000316.1:0-2906 GCF_034860625.1 Lamprobacter sp. | reverse complement strand
CACCGATCACGGTGACGGCGAGGCGCTAGTCGCCGATTTCGGCGAGCACGCCATCGCCCGCGTCGCTCCGGTCGATTCCGGCTTCTGGTGGCTGCTAACGTTGCAGGCCTATGTGCATGTCACCGAGGACCGCGCCTTCCTGCATCAGGCATCGGTGCAGAAGGCGATCCGCCTGGTGCTCGATCTGAGCATGACCAGCCGCTTCGACATGTTCGGTGGTGCCGCGCGAGAAACCGACCGCGCTGAACGCAGAGGTGACCTCGAAGGCGGCGTCAAGGAAATCACCGTCATGGCGGCGATCAGCGTCGCGTAGAGCAAGGCGAGGATCGCGGGTGGCAGGACCTGGAGCCGCCCGCCCTGTCTGATCCACTTCAGGAGCATGCCCCGAACCAGAGCGCAGATCAGAGGCTGTCACCGAGGCGCTGCATGTTCTCGCGGCGCCCCAGCAGCAACAGCTTGTCGTCGGTTTGTAGTTCTGCGCTGCCACTCTCGCAGGAGAGGAAGTCCGAGCCGCGCATCAGGCCAAGCGCGCGCACGTCAAAATCATCGCTCAGTCTCAACTCATCGATCCGTTTTCCCGCGAGGCCTTCGGGCACGCGGAAATCCATCACATGGAAGCCGGTGCCAAGGCTCACATAATCGCGCACCAACGGATTGTCAGCATCTGCGCGATGTGGCGGCCGATCTCCTGCTCGGGCTGGATCACGCGATCCGCGCCTATCTTGCTCAGGATGCGGTGATGGGTGCCTGTGTTCAGGGATCTGTGCCTAAATCGCAGGGGGAAGGCTTGCGCGTATGATAATGACTCACGGCTGCCGCGATTGCGGCGGCGACCACCATCGCGTTTATCATCGCCGCGGCGAGTTCGCCCGCGAACTCACAAGACGACTCGCCGTTGCCCCTGGGCAACTTACCGTTCGACCACAACGCGCAGGCAAGCGGTTCTTTCTGCGTGCCCAGGCGCGTTCGAGGCCTGGGGCTGTCTGGGATACATAAAGAGCCTTCTATTCTTGCAGGACCGCTTGCGAGTGCCCGAGGTCGAGAAGCTGTTCCAGGTCGGCGTGACCTTTTTCTAGCGGCGCGGCTAGAGTCCTTCCTATACGCGAGCCACGTTGCCGTAGATTCACGACACTAGGAGACGTTCCCCGCATGCACTGGCGAGCCATCGTGCGCTTGTTCGGTATTTTGTTGCTGCTCTACAGCATCAGCTTCATACCATCGATTCTGGTCTCCATCTGGTACGCTGACGAACAGTGGCAGGCCTTTGCGCTATCGCTGGCATTGACCGCGAGCGCGGGGCTGATCCTCTGGCTGCCAAACCTGCGCGAGCGCGAACAGCTCTCGGTGCGCGATGGCTTCCTGATCGTCACCCTGTTCTGGGCGGTGCTCGGCATGCTCGGCGCGCTGCCGTTCATCCTCGGCCTGGAGTGGGGCGTCACCGATGCGGTATTCGAATCCATCTCCGGGTTCACGACCACCGGGGCGACGGTGATCGAAGGCATCGACAGCTTGCCGCCGTCGATCCTCTACCATCGCCAGCAGATCCAATGGCTCGGCGGCATGGGCGTGATCGTGCTCGCGGTCGCCATCCTGCCGCTACTCGGTGTCGGCGGCATGCAGCTCTATCGGGCCGAGACCTCCGGCGTCGCCAAGCACGAGAAGCCGACCCCGCGCATCGCCGAGACCGCGCGTGTGCTCTGGACCCTCTACTTCGCGCTCACCGCAGCCTGCGCACTGAGCTACTGGCTGGCCGGCATGAGCCCCTTTGATGCCATCGGCCATGCCTTCACCACGGTGGCGACCGGCGGCTTCTCGACCCATGACGCGAGCCTCGGCTACTTCGACAGTGTGGCGATCGAGCTGATCGCGATCGTCTTCATGGTCGCTGGCGGGATCAACTTCGCGGTCCACTTCCTAGCTTGGCACAAACGCGATCTCGGTGCCTATCTGCGCGACACCGAGGTCTTGGCCTACCTGCTGATCTTCCTTGGCGGTGCACTGCTGATTAGTCTCAGCCTGTTCATGACCACGGCCTATGCGACGCTCGCCGAGGCATGGCGCTATGGCACTTTCCAGGTCGCCTCGATCCTCACCAGCACCGGCTTCGGCACCGCCACCTTCGGTCTTTGGCCGCTGCATATCCCGCTGCTCTTGGTGGTGCTGTCCTTCACCGGCGGTTGCGGCGGCTCCACCGCTGGCGGCATCAAGGTGTTGCGCGTGCTGATCCTGGCCAAGCTGGGCATTCGTCAGCTCAAACAGCTGGCCCATCCGCATGCGCTGATCAACGTCAAGGTCGGCAAGCGCCCGATCATGGAGGACGTGCTGTTCTCGATCTGGGGCTTCTATGTACTCTATGTGGCGGTCTGCCTGGCGCTGACCATTGCCATGATGGCCGCTGGACTCGACCTGGAATCGGCCTTTGGTGCCGTGGTGGCGACCGTCAACCTGCTCGGCCCTGGCCTGGGTGAGGTCGCCGCCAACTTCGCCAGTGTCGATGATGTGGTCAAATGGCTCGGCGTCTTCGGTATGCTTGCCGGGCGGCTGGAGATCTTTACCCTGTTGATCCTGTTTCTTCCCGCTTATTGGCGCCATTGACGTGGTGGCGCTTGTTCGCACCGGACGCCGTTTCGCTGGATGGTGTGTCGCGTAAACCGCCATGCAGAAGGGGCAGTAGGAAGGCGGCGGCTTTGCCCTGGCCATCCAGCTCGGCGTCTCCGGAGTGGTCGCGGTGCTTTGCGTTGGGCTCCTGTTCGGCCAACACCGGCGCCGCAGCGCCTATCCGGCACCTGGTATCCGCTGCTGCGGTGGGGCCGCACGCGCGCCCCTGGCGCTAGCGTTATCCCTGCCGGTCGAGCTGCCGTATGGGTGGACGATCCAGCCCATCGCCTATGGCATGGTGTTATGAA
>NZ_JAYESN010000315.1:0-2955 GCF_034860625.1 Lamprobacter sp. | reverse complement strand
GGGCCGAACGACTGACGAACGACAGAGCGCCCTGGCGACAGGGCCCTGACCGTCCTCCGGCACCGGGGATGCCCGCTGCGACGCGCGCTGAGGACGTTGGTGGCCCCTGTGAAGGCGGCCCGCTGTCCGCGAGAACGACTGGCGAGCGACGCTGAGCGGAGACACAGCATGCCGGCCTCTCCAGGGCTGCCGACACGGCGAAAGACGCCTGTTTGGCGTCTCTTTCGCTACTGCGCATCACGCAGAACCGCTCTAGCCTGAGTCCTGCGTTGTGGCCCGGTGCCTCGTGCGCCGCGCTGCAGCCACCAAGGTGCGCAGCCTGCTTCTGAACAAGCGCGTAAAGGCCTGTTCAACGCCGTGTTTATTGGGGTGACCAGCGCGGTGACGGGCGTGAGCTCATCAGGCTGCGCCTGTTCACCCGTGCGCAGCCCAGGTGGTCGCTGCGCGCCCATCCGCAGGTGCGCATCACTGCATGCGCGGAGAACCAAGTCACTGATGAAACAACAAGAAAGCCATCCGAGCCGGCGCCATGGCCGATGGACGCTCGGACAACTCCCATGCACTGGCGCGGGGAAACCACGATGAATCAGGCCTCCACCAAGACCGACCACGCAGAGGTGAGCACGACCGGGGCTGCTCACCCAGAAAAGGGGTGTGCTGTACCATCGCTGCTTGCCCTGCAGGCACAGGCTGCACTGAGCGCCTGGGCCGAACAGGAGCGCGCCGCGCTGCGTGAGCAAGCCGAGGTGCTCGAGGTCGAGACCATGGAACAGCTGCGCGAGCGACGCTGGCTCGAAGCGGCTGGGCGCCGCGCCCGCCTGGCACTGCGCCTGCGCGAGCCCCGCCGCGCCGGCGGCAGCTTCACCCTGGAGTGGGTCCTGGTCCGCGGTCCGGGGCGCACGGACTACATCCGCCGCGGCAAGCACCTGAACTATCCGCGCAGTGCCTTCGCCCGCGCCTTGCCCTGGGAGCGCGAGATCGCGCTGAACGCCGAGCGCCGCCTGGGCCGTATCCGCCAGCGGCTCAGGCTGCTCAAGGAGGCCGAGCTGCGCCTTGGCCTTGCCCTGACCCACTGTGCCCAACCCTTGCACGAGGAGACGATGGACGATGACTGATCCGACCCCACACCCCAGGGCCTCAATGCCAGCGCGGCACTGGCGCGACTGGCTGAAACGCCCGACGCCTGCGCCACCATCAGCAACCCCGGCGACACCGGTGTCGACACCCAGCGCCGCAGCGGCCATCCCCATGGCGGTGCCACGCTACCCACCGCTGCCCGAGGGCCTGCCCGTGGTCACGCTCGCACAGCTGCTCGAGAGCCAGCGCGAACTCATCGACGCCCTGCACCATGAGATCGGTTTGGGGGAGGATGATGATGGCACGCCGCGCTGGTCGACCTATGTCGAGCCGGTCATTCAGCACTATGCCGCCTTCGTGCACCTGATCCCGGCCAGTGAGACCCATCATCACCGCGGCCCCGGTGGCCTGTTCCGCCATGGACTCGAGGTGGCGTTTCAGGCCATGCGCCTGAGCCACGGCCTGTTGATCGGCCGCGAGCGCCCGCGCGCCGAGCAATTGCAGCTTGAGCCGCGCTTCTGGGTGGCAGCCACGCTGGCCGGGCTGCTGCACTCCGGCCCCCCTGCCCACGACGGCGCGGGTCTCGATCGATGGGTACCTGCTCGATGCCATGCGCCGACTGCTGCAGGAGGGACGTTGGCAGGTCAATGTGCCCGGCGCGCGCGTCTGGCTGCTGCGGGATCACGGTCTGCACCTGGTCTGGCCGGCGGCGGCCAAGGATCTGGCTGCGCTGATCGCCCAGGAAGGCGTGAGCGGCATGCCGCGTGACCCCGACAGTCTCGCCGAGGTGTTGATCGAGCGTGGGCTGGCGGTCGCAGCGCCGGACACCGTTGAAGAGGCTGGTCGTCATCGGACCTGGCGTCTGGCGCCGGCGCCCTTGGCGCGCGATGGGGGTCAGCCTGTGTCGCTGTACTTCCTGCGTCTGCGCGAGCCGGCACTGCTCTTCCCTGATCAGGAACCCGAGCCAGTGGCGGTCCTGGTGGCTCCCTCGACTGACGCGAGCGCTCGGCCCGCCGCGCCCCCGGTGGTCTCAGAACCGGTGGCACCCTCATTAGCCGCAGCGTCGCCAGCCCCCGCTCATTCTGTCACGGTTGAACCAGACGACGACGTTGGCGTCGCTGATCCTCAGTCAACCACCCGAGCGGCGCCCGCGGCCGCGCGTGAGGCGCGTTCCTGGTTAGCCGCCCGCGGTGACCTCGGCCAACGGCTCCTGCAGCCACTGGCGCTACGCGACGGTTTCACGGCGGAGGATGTGCGTTGGCAGCAGGGCCTGGTCTGGCTGTGCTTCCCGGACTGGTTTGACCGGGTCGGCTGGCCATCGACGCAGGCCGCGGAAGCCCTCAGTGCCGAGGGACTGCTCGAGCCGGACCCGAGTACCCCGATGCGCCGGGTGCGCGACCATGCCGGTCGCCGCTGGCTGGTCCTGAGCGCAGAGGTCTCGACGCTGCTGTCTCAGCTGCTGGACGACCCCAATGCGCATGACGACCCCCAGCCGGATCTGGTCGAGGCCCTGATCGCGCAGCTCCGGGTCGAGCAGGGCGCTGAAGCGCAATCCACCTGTGTCCAGCTTGGTCAGGTCGAGCTCAAACGCCTGGCCCGAGCGCAGGGGCTTGGGGTCTACCGTCTGCGGGACCGGCTCTGCAGTGATCCACGCGTGCGCCTACTCGACGACAAGCGCCTGGAGGTGCAGCTATGAGTCTGCGCTACACCAATCCCTGGCGTGCGAACTATGAGGCGCAGGCCGTTGGCCTCTGGCTGCTGCTCGGGGCCTTTGCTTTTGCCAGTGCCGATCATTGGCAACTGCATCGCGGTGCCTTTCATGCCTTCGCCCTGCTGGCCCTGTTCATGGCCTTGACCTGGTTGCCGGGGGCACTGCGT
>NZ_JAYESN010000314.1:0-2963 GCF_034860625.1 Lamprobacter sp. | reverse complement strand
ACGGTCTCCCGCGGGATGCCGCTATAGTCCGCGATGGACTGAAGATTGATCGGCGCAGGCTCCTCGTCAGGTCCGTCGCGGGCCATGAAGTCGTCGTAGGACTCGCCGTCGATGCGCCCGCGGGCCAGTGTGCGCGAGCCGACGATAGCGAGCACCAGCATGCGGTCCAGATCGCCGCCGAATTGTCGCCGGAGCCGAACCAACAGCTCGCAGAAGGCATCGTTGTGCACCGGCCAGATGCGACCGAAGTGTGCGGTTAGTGTCTGTTCGTCGAAGGTCATGGCGGCCTCGGCTGGAACGATCGCGCAAGGTCGGAGGCGCTGACTGACGGGCGCTAACTGCGCTCGCTATCGGTCATGTCGATCTTAAAGGCAGTTGCTCTATGTTAGCCCAGTTTGGGTGGCCTGAGCTGGCAGGCAGGTGCACCGGCCCAAGCCACCGCCGCGGAGGCCGAGTAAAGCAGATGCCCCCAGAGATCTCCATGGGGCTAAAGCACGACCGCAAAAGCGGTTGCAACCTGTTCGAGGATCAGACCCCGCTGCGGCGCGACGAGAACGCCTGTTGGTGGGCCTGCCGGCCGAAGAGCGCGCGCGGCTGCAAGCGTTCGAGGCCGAGATCAAGGTCTTTCGGGAGTACATGGAGGTGTCTCCCGGCCTCGGCGCCGGCGGGCTCCGAGAACGCCGATGGCCTGGGTTGCCCGGTCCTTGGTGAACCGCTGAGGCGCGTCAGTCAGACGGTGATGCCGGGATTGCTGAGAGCGCCACCGCCTCGCGATGCACCAGCTCCCAGCCGCTGTAGAGCAAGATGATGGCATGCAGCGTCGCCTCGCCGAGTGCCTCGCGAACCCGCGCATCGCCGCCATAGCGGCGCAGTTGCGCGCGGGCATCCTCCAGCAACCGCGTACGCTTGGTCGGACTATCCTCGCTGCGGCCTAGATACTTCAGCTCGATCAGATAGGCATGGCGCATATCGGGGTAGCGGAGATAGAAGGGCGCCAGGTACAGATCAACAAAGCCCCCGGCCTGCTCGGCCTCGGAGAACACCCGGAAGTAGGGTGAAAGGTTCAGCCAGGCGAGCAGAAAGCCCTGGATCATCTTCTCCCCTTGCAGAAAGTCGCGCACGCTGGCCTGGCGAGCAATCTCCTCGGCGAGATAATCGAAGAATCCTTCCCATTCGCCGCGATAGGCCATGCGATTGAGCCGCTCGGCCACCTCATAGGTGCTGGGGCGAAAGACGCCGACCTCGTCATAGGCCTCGCGCAGGTAGCCATACATCAATTGGCGCACGGTGCGGTTGGGGATGCGCAACAATGGTCGGCCCTCGCGCTCTCCGGCAAAGCTCAGCAGCCCAAAGTAGTACAGCAGCGAGATGAAGTTATCCTGCCGCAACAGGCCTTCGGCCGGAAAGCTGGTCTGAATCTGAGAGACCGCCTCGCCGCTGTCGATGATGGCGCGCAGGCGTGAGAAGTTGCCGTTGAGGCGAGCCTGGGGCGGCAGGGGCTCGGGCGCGGCTTGCGTGGTTGGGGTTTGATCGGTCGGACTCTGATCGGTCAGGCGCTCGCGATCGGCGAGATGCCGGTCGACCTGGAGCAGATGGCGTAGCTTGCCATAGTCGATGCGGACATTGTGATCGATGAGTTCATCGGGCGCCTGCTGTAGATCGACCAAGGATTGCAGATAGTACAGCGCCATATCACTGTTCACGACCGGCTCGCGGCGGGATGTGTGAAAATGATAGTGGTTGTACCACTCATCGATCACCGCGCGATGGGCGTTGAAGTCCTGGCCGAAGGCGGCGAACAAGGTCTCCAATTCCGCATGCGTGAAACCCAAAAGCGCATTGAAGCGTGGGTCCAGACTGATATTGCGCCCGATGTTGAAACCGCTAGTGACATCATCGAGGGTGATCGGTGAGACCCCAGTGATGAACAAGCGCGCCAGACCACTGCCGGTGCGCCCGACCGCCTCTTTCAACAGGGCAAAGAAATCGCGAAAGAAGCCGCTGCTGTGGGTCAGTTGCCGATAGGCCGCGTGGCCAGCGTTAACCAGAATGTTATTGGCAAAGTTGTCGTATTCGTCGATGAACAGATAGAGTGAGTGGCCGCTGTGTTTCAGGACGCTCATGAGTTGGTCCAAGCGCCGGGTGATGGTGGCTTCGACGAGCACGAGCTCACGGGTTCCTGCCGGGAGTCGCGTCGCATGAGTCTCGAGAAAGTCGGTCAGGATAATGCGGGTATAGGATTCAAACGAGTCCTCGACCAAATCCGGGCGCGAGCGCACCGCCGAGAAGTCAAAGCGCAAGGTCAAATACTGACCCTTCTCCGGGGTGGGTTGCGCGGCCATCGCGGTGCCGGCAAAGAGCTCATCGAAGCGCTGCACCCAATGGGCGTCGTAGTAACACTCCATCACCGATTGCAGCAGGCTTTTGCCAAAGCGCCGGGGGCGGATCAGGAACAGAAACTCGCCCGCTTCCTCCAGCAACGGCAGGTAGTCGGTTTTGTCGACAAAGTAGTGCCCACGGTCGCGCAGCTTAATGAAATCCGCCATGCCGTAAGGGATGCGCCAAGGTTGTTTGGAGGGAGTCATGGTTGCGGTGCTCGGTCGGTGTGGTCAGGCTCGCCCGCTGGCTGACAGGCGAAGGTCGGTACTTCAAGCAATCCGAGTACAGATGATACCTAGCCAGCTTGCCTTGGATTCGGTCACAACACCCTAAATCACCCCGTCTCGCTTGCCCATTTTGGGCACTGCCGATGGGCAGCCGACGGATGGCATGTTGCATACTGATCTCACGACCGTGCAACAAGCGTCTCATGGTCCCAAGCTTCTCATGGTCTCAAGCGTCTCATCGTCCGGCGGCGGCGATGCGCGATGAACATTCCAGCTAATCCCTCAGCCAATTCAGGATGCGCGAGCACAGCATGACCACCGACGACCACTGGCCAGCTCGGAAGCCACTGCATGGCC
>NZ_JAYESN010000313.1:0-2964 GCF_034860625.1 Lamprobacter sp. | reverse complement strand
TTTTTTAAGCCCGCAGGACTCCACCACCTTGCGTAGCGTCATCTGCACGCCGCCACGATCCAGCGGGGTCGACGCCGAGGCGGCGGCCTTAAGTCCGCCGTGGCGGTTGGGAAACAACAGCACCGGGTTGCGATGCACCCGCCAGAAGCGACGCAGCAGCTCCAGCGTCCTATCGGGCAGCGGCACAAACCGATCCTTGTTACCCTTGCCCGCGCGGATATGCACGCGACGACGCGCCGCATCGATATCGGCCACCGTCAGACCCAGCCCCTCGCCGAGGCGAAGCCCCAGGCTGTAGAGGGTGAAGAAGAAGACCCGGTAGCTGAGCGTGCGCGTCTCCTGAATCAGACGCTGGGCCTCCGCGACGGTGACGATATCGGGCAGGCGCTGGCCTTTGGGCGGCTTGACGAGGTCGACGTTGATCCAGGGCTTGCGCAGCACATGGGCGTAGAAGAACTTCAGCCCGTACAAGTCGAGCTTCACGGCACTCCAGGAGTGGCTCTCGAGCAGGGCGCTAAAGTAGTCGAGCAATTGCTGCTCGGACAGGTCCTCGAGACAGCCATCGAATGCGGCGCCGCACACCGCGCGCATAGGCATCGACGGTCTTCGGTTGCAGGCCCTTGAGCCGAAGGTGCTTAAGATGCGCCTCATAGTGGCGCTGAAACTGCTCCTCGCAGGAGTCGGACATGGTGATGTAACCTCGTGATAGTCAACAGACAACCCCTCGTCGACGAGGGCGTGAGGCTACAGTGTAAACGCGACGTCGCCGCTGGGGCTCTCTCCGCGTAGCGGCTTCGTCCAACAAACGGTTCAACAAACGGTTCAGATCGTCGCTCGCTTCGCTCGGACGATCTAACCTTATTCGTTAGTGCGCCAAGCGCAGCTTGGCGCTTCTTGCCGGGTGAAAGTCCCGGTCGGGTAAGGGCTAGCCACCCACCCGTATCGCGTGTTGCGCCTCTGGCGGATAGCGACACTCTGGTCAGGGAGACTGGGGTGATCGTGAACAAAAGAGGTGAAGCGTACATAGAGAAACTTGTAGGCCAGAAGGGTGTACGCACCACCCTGAAGCGATTTCAGCCTCGTTAAAAGCAATAAAACAGATGGCGACAGTGTTAACGTCCTGGAAGCCAACACAGAGGAATCGATAGAATCGGCTATGGGCACGATCATGTGGCACTGCCGGGAAACCAGGCAGCAAACAGAGAAAACAAACATTGCCCTAAGGTTGGTTCACGGCGAGAGTCCCGAGGGTCTGTCGGGGTCCGAGCGCCTGGCATGCAAGCACAGAAGCGTCGAGAACTTGGGAGGCCCCCTTGGCTCCCGGTGGGAGAGAGCAGGTATGCGGTTATTGAGACACAGACGGGGAAACCCAGAAACGGAATTAGACCGAAGCCGAAAGCCGACCGACCGGGGAAGCGCAACTGACCGAGAAGGGAGGTTCGCCGGAAGCGGATGGGGAGTCAGACCGACTCATCGTACTCCGAGCGCGGGAGAGCCGCGAGCATGGGGAAGGGGTCGGCGAAGTGATGTAGCCAACAAAGGACACTTCACCCAGACACGACGGGCTGGACCATGAAGCAAACCTCCCTGTTGGGAATAGCGAAAAAGGCGGCATCGGACAAGGCCCATCGATTCCGCAACCTCTTTGGTCTGCTCAACGTCAGCTATCTGCTGGCCTGTTGGTGGCTGATTAACAAAGGCGCAGCCAGCGGTGTTGACCGGCTGGATGCACGCGCTTATGAAGCCAACCTTCAGGACAATGTGGAAGGACTGGTGGCGGCGGTCAAAGGGGGGTGGTATCGGGCCAAGCTGGTACTCAGACGCTACATCCCCAAGCTCAACGGGAAGTTGAGGCCATTGGGGATACCGGCGATTGCGGACAAAGTTCTACAGATGGGGGTCACCAAGATCCTGGAAGAGATCTATGAGCAGGACTTTCTCGACTGCAGCTATGGTTACCGGCCTCGGGTTGGTGCCTTGGATGCAGTCCGAGACCTGAGCGCCGCGCTGCGAAGCGGGCGTTATCACTTCCTAGTCGAGGCGGACATCCGCGCATTCTTTGATCGAATCGATCATGATCAATTGATCGAGATGTTGCAGCGACGGATCGACGACAAACCCTTTCTGCGGCTGATTCGCAAGTGGTTAAAGGCTGGCGTATTGGAGCCGGATGGTACGGTACAGCATCCAGAGACAGGCTCGCCCCAAGGCGGGATCATCTCACCGATGCTTGCGAATATCTATCTCCACTATGTGCTAGATGAGTGGTTTGAGAACACGGTCAAGACACATTGCAAAGGGAAAGCGTACCTCTGTCGGTATGCCGACGATTTCGTGTGCGCGTTTGAATGTGAATCCGACGCCCAGCGCTTTTATCGGGTGCTTGGGTTAAGAATGGAACGGTTCGGGCTGGAAGTCGCGCAAGAGAAGACGCAGTTGCTCCGGTTCTCGCGTCAGGACTGGACGCGCAATGGCGCCTTTGAGTTTCTCGGATTCGAGTTTCGCTGGGGACGAGGACGCTGGGGGAAACCCGCGCTCAAACGGCGCACGGCACGGAAGAAATACCGCGCCTCCCTGGCGAGTTTTCGAGACTGGTGTCGCGTACACTGCCGGATGCACAAGGACAAATTCTTCGCGGCCCTCAATACGAAACTGCGCGGGTACTACAATTACTACGGTATCCGAGGCAACTACGAAAGCCTGGGTGACTTCTTCTATCATGTCACTCGCATGCTCTACCAGGAGATGAATCGCCGCAGTCAGCGGCGCAGCTACAACTGGAAGGGCTTTGCCGAACTGATCAAGGTGTTCAAGCTTGAGCGACCACGAATCTGCCACAGCTTCTGAGTACCCTAAAGATGCTGCCATGTGCGAAGCGAATCACTTCGAGGAGCCCGGTGCGGTAGTTCCGCACGCCGGGATCTGTACGGGGGCGGCCGGGTAACTGGCCGTCCTACCGTGATG
>NZ_JAYESN010000312.1:0-2971 GCF_034860625.1 Lamprobacter sp. | reverse complement strand
CAGGCAGTGTAAGCGGAAAACGTCGGTCGGTGTTTGGGACAGAGGGCGTTCACTGCCGCACAGGCAGTGTAAGCGTCCGGCGAACCCACCTACCATTCCCCCTACACCTCTCTAAAATAGGTGTCCACCTAAAACTAAGTGGACACCTAAAATATGACAACACCAACAATACCAACTGAAAACGCAAAACCCCGCCGCCGTCGATTTTCACCCGACTTCAAAGCCACCATCGTCAACGCCTGTCAACAGCCCGGTGCCTCCATTGCACAGGTGGCGCAGTCCCACAACCTCAATGCCAACCTCGTGCATAAGTGGATCAAAAAAGCTCAGAGCACCGCAACGCCAATACCGATAAACTCCGGATTTATTCCCCTGCCAACACCGCCTTCAACGCAAACCATCACCATCACCCTGCCCACCGAAAAAGGCCAAGTTCAAATCCAATGGCCAGCGCAACAGGCGATGCAATCCGCGCAATGGCTCAAGGCGGTTCTATCATGAGCGCTCACCAGATGATTCACATCCAACAGATCTGGTTAGCCACCGAACCGGTGGATATGCGTGCCGGTGCCGAGACACTGCTTGGACGTGTGGTGGACGTCTTCGGCCAAGCCGAACGCCATCATGCCTATGTCTTTACCAATAAACGCGCCAATCGCCTCAAAGTATTAATCCAAGACGGCCTGGGCCTCTGGGTCTGCGCCCGGCGTTTAAATGAAGGTTCATTTCACTGGATAAAGCACCCCATCCACCCAACGCAAGCCTTAACTCCTGAGCAAATTCAAGCCTTGGTTCAAGGTCTGCCGTGGCAACGCATTCATGAACCGGTGCAGTGTCTTTAAAGAGGCTTTTCAATGAACTCAAAAACACTCGATAAGCTTGTAAAAACAGGGCTTTTCGTTCGATATGGACCGGCTAAATAAACCCAATTACGGTATAATAACCACCATGAATCCAACCCCACTCAGTCATCTGTCACACGATCAACTTCATCAGTTCGCGACTGAGTTGATGGCGCAATTGAGTGCGCAACAAGCACTCACCGAAACAGCGCAAAAACAGTTGACTGAGCAGATTGAACACTCCCAAAAAGTCTTGCGCGAAAAAGATCAGCACATTGAAAAACTCACCTATGAACTGGCCCATCTTCGGCGTTTAAAGTTCGCACGCAGCAGTGAACAACTCAGTGCCTTGCAATTGAGCCTACTCGATGAGCTCACCGATGCCGACATCGCCGCATTGGAATCCGAGATTGCTCAGCTTACGCAAAGCACACCCGAGACGATGAGCACACCCAAAACCCAACCCAAACGTCAGACTCTGCCCAAAGACCTACCGCGTACCACCCTACTCCATGAGCCTGACAATACCCACTGTCGCTGTGGCTGTGCGTTACAACGCATTGGTGAAGACATCAGTGAAAAACTCGACTACATTCCTGGGCGTTTTCAAGTTGAACGTCATATACGCGGTAAATGGGTGTGTAAAGCGTGTGATACCCTAACACAAGCCCCCATGCCGGCACAGATCATCGACAAGGGGCTGCCTACCGCCGGACTGCTGGCGCATCTGGTGTTAGCCAAATACGCTGATCACCTGCCCCTGTACCGTCAAGAAACGATCTTTGCACGTGCCGGTGTTGCGTTAAGTCGCTCCACATTAGCCGAATGGGTGGGCGTCTGCGGGGTGCAGCTCACCCCCTTAGCCGATGCCTTAAAAGCCGAGCTGCTCAATCAATCGGTGCTGCACGTCGATGAAACCCCCGTACCGATTTTAAAGCCCGGTCACAAAAAAACCCACCAAGGCTATGTCTGGGCGTATGCCAGTACCGCATTCAATTCATTCAAGGCGGTTTACTACGACTTTACCCCTGGACGCAGTGGTCTTTATGCCCGTGACATCTTAGACTCCTGGAAAGGTCAGCTGGTGTGTGATGATTACAGTGGCTACAAACAATGCTTTAAACACGGCATCACCGAAGTCGGCTGCATGGCGCATGCCCGTCGTAAGTTCGTTGAACTGCATGACAGTGGGAAAAGCCAAATCGCCCATCAAGCGATTGCCCTGATCGCCCAACTGTATGGCATTGAGAAAAACGTCAAAACACTCGATGATCAACAACGCGCCCAAATCCGTCAAGCTCAAGCCAAACCCATTGCCGATAAGTTACAGCAATGGCTGGAAGCTAACCGCCAAAAAGTCCCGCACGGCAGTGTGACCGCCAAAGCCATAGACTATATGCTCAAACGCTGGGAGGGCTTAACACGCTATCTCAACGATGGTGCCTTGCCAATCGATAATAACCGGGTCGAGAACCAGATGCGCCCCTGGGCACTGGGTCGAAAGAACTGGTTATTTGCAGGCAGTGAACGCAGTGGCAAGCGTGCGGCGGCGATTATGACGCTGGTGCAGTCGGCCAAGCTCAATGGGCATGATCCTTATGCGTATCTCAAAGACGTGCTCACGCGTCTGCCAACCCATAAGAACAGCCAGATTCATGAGCTGTTACCACATCATTGGTCGCCATTGTAGTAGGCTTGTGGTGGCTGGGGTAGGTGTGTTTGCCGGACGCTTACACCAAAAGCATTTCTCGCACATCTCTTTGAGCGGATATTTGATCCTGCAAAATTTCTTGAGACTGCGAAAGCATAGGAATGCGCTGGTCGACGACATGAGTGAAATTATCCTCCAGTTTGTCAAGACCCATCTTTCCGGCAACAAATACGAAGAATAAGGCTAGGACTGAAAGTGTCACCAAACTCCATAATCTTGTTTTAATGGTCATGCTGTGATACTCCTAGAGGCGGTATGAGTTTGTCGGTTTGAATAGGGTTGGCCAGCCGTCTGTCGGACTTAAGCCAATCGGCTGCAAAAAAGCTGGGTGCCTCGGCTGACCGCTTCGGGTTGAATTTTTTGAATTAAAATGTCCATTTGATGGTGGCTTGCGGAACGCTCTCATCTATGTCGGAAC
>NZ_JAYESN010000311.1:0-2978 GCF_034860625.1 Lamprobacter sp. | reverse complement strand
AGCAAGACCAACCGCCTTGTCGAGATCCTCACCCTCGCGGTACGGGGCAAGGCGATCGTCTCGACGCAGAATCCGATCATCCTCGGCGATCTGTCCGCCCCGCAGCCTGATCTGGCCCTGCTGCGTTATCGCGAAGATTATTACGCGCAGGCCCATCCAGCAGCCGCCGATAGTCTGCTGTTGATTGAGGTTGCGGACACCAGCCTGGCGCATGACCGCAATACCAAGCTGCCCCTGTACGCCCGATTCCAGATTCCCGAGGTCTGGATTATTGACAGTCGCGGCGGCCATCTGGATGTCCACCGAACACCCGACGCGGAACGCTATACCTGCCAGTTCCGAGTCACAGATCTGTCTCGGGTCGATATAGCAGCCCTGCCCGAGCTTGTCCTCGACTGCCGCGATCTCTTCTGACTCAGGTTCTGACTCAGGAAGACGAACCGATCAGATCCTTGAGCTTGCTTTCAAGGTTGATTGTTGATTGTCGATCGCTGATCCGCCTATATCGTAGCCTAAACCTCCGTTTTGTGACCCACTTCAAGTCTCAAGCCATCTACTATCACAGCCGTCAGCCTTGTCGACTAGACTTGGTAAGTTGTCTGGACTGAAGAGTCGCCTGGACTGAAAACATACCGCCTTGCTGAAGACAGAATGCACCTATGAAAACCTCCACTGCAAACAGGCCGAAACACTTGGCCTCGGCCCTTCTCCCGCTGGTCGGAGCCTGTCTACTCATCGCAACCGGCGGCACGCAGGCAGCTTCTGAGCGGGCGCGCGAGGCACTGGCCGCTGATCCGGATCTGGCCTATGCGCCGGACACAGTGCTCCTGCGCTTCAAACCGGATGCGCTGCCAGCACAGAAGCAGCAGGCTCGCGACCTTGTTGGCGGAGAGCTGGGGCGGGTTTTTGGGATCGACCAGGCGCTTGAGGTGCTGAGGCTGAATGCCGATCGCGGGCGTGGTGTTGAGAAGGCGATCGAGACGCTGAATAACCTGCCGTTTGTCGACTATGCCGAGCCCGACTATGTGCGGCGCATCGACACCAACGACACCTATTATGGTTATCAATGGGGGCTGGAGAACACCGGGCAGAGCATCCAAGGCACCAGCGGCATCAGCAATGCCGATATCGACGCTGAGTTGGCCTGGGGCATCACGACTGGCAATCCAGCGCTGCCCGTCGCCGTGATTGATACCGGCGTCGACTATACCCATCCCGATCTCGATGCCAATGTCTGGACCAATCCAGGCGAGATCGCCGGTAATGGCATTGATGATGATGGCAATGGCTTTGTCGACGATATCTACGGCTGGGACTTCTTCGACGATGATAGCGACCCGATGGACGGCGCCGATCAAGGCCATGGCACCCATGTCGCCGGCACCATCTGCGCCGAGGGCAATAACGGGCTAGGCATCAGTGGCGTCGCCTGGGGTTGCAAGATCGTCGCACTGCGCTTCCTAGGCCCCGAGGGAGGCTACACCAGTGATGCCATTACCGCGCTGGACTACGCCGTGGCCATGGGCGTGCCGATCTCCAACAACAGCTGGGGCGGCGGCGGTTTTTCGCAGGCGCTTTACGACGCGATCAACAATGCGGGTAACGCGGGTCATCTGTTCGTCGCCGCAGCCGGCAACGAGGGAGTGGATACCGACATAACGGCCCACTACCCGTCTGCTTATGAGCTGGATAACATCATCTCGGTTGCCGCGACCGACAACCGTGATGGTCTTGCAAACTTCTCCAACTACGGCGCGACCAGCGTCGATCTGGGCGCACCAGGCGTCAATATCATCAGCACCATGCTGGGCACCTATTACTGGTCCAGTGGCACGTCGATGGCCGCGCCGCATGTCAGTGGTGTTGCCGCGCTCCTGCTCGACAGGCATCCAAACTGGGGCTATGCCGAGCTCAAGGATCGGCTGTTCGCATCGGTGCGCCCGCTTAGCTCGCTTGCTGGGAAAACGCTGACTGGCGGCATCGTCAACGCCAACGAGGCCCTGTGGGAGCCCGCCTCTCCGCCGAGTTCGCCAGCGAGTCTGTCGGCGATGACGGCTTCTCATTCTGAGATCGATTTGACCTGGTCCGACACTGCGGATAGTGAAGATGGCTTCAAGGTTGAGCGCAGCCAAGACGCCGGTACCACATGGACCGAGATCGCAAGTTTGGCGGCAAATACCGAGGCCTTCAGCGACACCGGATTGGACGCCGAAACCACCTATGACTATCGCCTCTTTGCCTTCAACAGCGCCGGGGCATCGGAGGCCTCGAATACGGCTTCGGCAACCACCGATGCCGTCCCAAGCGGTCAGGAGATCCTCAGCAATGGCGAGACCGCCGGAGCAGGGACGGTCTCCGGAACCTATCAAGACACCTGGTATGACGATGCTGTGACCCAGAGCATCACCGAGCGCTCATCGGGTGGACGGCCATCGAGCCGCTACAGCTACCTGCAACATACCTGGGAGTTCCAGGTTCCGGCCGGCAGCGCCATACTTAGCATCAACGCTTGGTCGACGGCGTCTAGCGATGGCGACAGCTTCGACCTCAGCTACTCGGTCAACGGCGGCCCATTCACGTCCATGCTGACGATAGCCGGTGGTGACAGCAGCAGCACTTACAGCTACCTGTTCCCGCCGGAGACCTCGGGGACGGTCTCGATCCGTGTGACCGATTCCGATCGCACCCCCGGGAATCTCTCCTTGGATACGATCACCATTGATCAGCTCTCGATCTGGTCAGAGACCGAACTGGGTGATCCGCCGTTGGCGCCATCCCAACTGGGTGCAACGGCCACAGTTGCCGGCCAGATCGATCTCGGCTGGACCGACAACGCCAGCGACGAACAGGGATTCGAGGTCGAGCGTGCCCTTTCGGGTAGCGGGAGCTGGAGTCGCTTGGACAGCTTGGCAGCCGATACGCAAGGCTACAGCGACACCACGGTCGCTTCCGAGACTAGCTATGATTATCGGGTGCAC
>NZ_JAYESN010000310.1:0-2991 GCF_034860625.1 Lamprobacter sp. | reverse complement strand
GCGTATTGCGATCCGCAAGCTGAGTGCTTCGGAGTTGGCGCGGCGGCGGGCGGACCTGTTCGCCGAGTGGCCGGAGATGCAGGCGGCTTGGCTGGATGAGTTCTGCGAGCAGGCCGGAATGCAGGCGTTTCTGAATGCGCGGCAGAACTATCCGCTGCTCAAGGGTGTGCAGACCAATCTGTATAAGTGCTTTTTGCCGCAGGCTTGGATGCTGAGCAATGATCGCGGCGTGTCAGGGTTTCTGCATCCAGAGGGGGTCTACGATGATCCCAAGGGTGGGGTGTTTCGGGAGGCGGTTTATCCGCGGTTGCGGGGGCATTTTCAGTATGTCAATGAGCTGATGCTCTTTCCGGATGTTGATCATCACGCCAAGTTTAGCGTCAACGTTTACGGCCCAGTCCAAGCGGTGCCGCAGTTCACGCATCTGGCGAACCTGTTCCTGCCCCGCACCGTCGATGCCTGCTTTGATCACGACGGCGGCGGAAGCGTGCCGGGGATCAAGCAAGAAGCCGAGGGCGGGCGCTCGCGCTGGAATACCCAGGGGCATCGGGATCGCCTGATCCCGGTTGGCGAGCATGAGCTGGCGCTCTTCGCCCAGCTCTACGACGAGGCCGGCACGCCAGCGCTGCAAGCGCGTCTGCCCGCCCTGCATGCCCGACAGTTGCTCTCGGTGCTGGAGAAGTTCGCGGCTCAGCCGCGCCGCTTGGGGGATCTCAAGGGTGAATATTTCTCGACGGTGATGTTCGACGAGACCTACGCGCAGCGCGACGGCACCATCCGCCGCGAGACCCGTTTCCCCGATGATGCCGGTCAATGGGTGCTCTCCGGGCCGCATTTCTTCGTCGGCACCCCGTTCTACAAGACCCCGCGCGCGGTCTGCACCGCCAACAGTCATTACGATTGCCTCGACCTGACCGCGCTGCCCGACGACTATCTGCCACGCACCAACTATGTGCCGGACTGCTCGCCGGCGGAGTATGCGGAGCGGACGCCGAGGGTGCCTTGGGTCGGGTGTCGCGACGCGGTCACCGAAGATTCAACGGAAGTACTCGAACCAGTAGAAATCTCTGGGGAACCGGAGAGAGTAGGAGCGAGACGAGAGAAAATAGTTACCTCCAAGGTGACCGAGTATTACCGGCTTGCGGCAAGGCGTGGCGCTCATCCAGCAGACGAGCGATCCGTGAGAATCATTGTTTTACCAGAGCACGTTGCTCATATCGATGGCGTCTTCTCGATTACATTTCGTGAGACATCTGTACTGATTGATGCTGCGTCTTGCTGGGTATCTCTGCCATGCGATTATTTTGCGCGCACATCGGGAAAGAAAGATTTTCGTGAAGCGACCGCCGCAATGTTGCCCATTGCGAGTTGCGATCTGAGAAGAACGACAAGATTTCTGGTTTTGATCGCGCTTACCAATGAATACGCCAATCTCTGGCAATCCTGCTACCAACCCGAATTTCGCCAGCAACGCTGGTCCAGCGACTCCCCGCTGCTCGACCCCGATTTCTTCACCCACCTCACCCCCCACTGGCAACGCCACTGCGCGCTGCGCACCGACTACGCCCGCCGCCAGGCGCTGCTGGAGATCGATGTCCTGGTCGCCCAAGCCCTCGGCCTGACCCTGGACGAACTGCTGACCATCTATCGCGTCCAATTCCCGGTGATGCGCCAGTACGAGGCCGATACCTGGTACGACCAGAGCGGGCGCATCGTCTTCACCCCGAGCAAGGGTCTGGTCGGCGTCGGTCTGCCGCGCACCGCGCGCAAGGCGGATCTGAATGCTGGCATCCGCTATGGCGTCGAGGCGCCGGACCGTCGCGAGCAGGGCATCGCGCTGGGCTGGGAGGACATCCGCGAGCTGCCCGCTGGCAGCACCGTCACCAAGACCTTCCCGGACGACACCTTGCCCGGCGGCCCGGTCGAGCGGACGATCCGCTATCAAGCCCCGTTCGTGCGGCCCGATCGCGAGCGGGACTATCGCACCGCCTGGGCGTTTTTCGAGCAGGATCACACCGAGGACAGCCCGGCATGAAAACCCGTGTCTACATCGAAACCTCGGTGATCAGCGATCTCGCCGCTCATTTGCACCCCTGAAGAACTGCTTGGAGACTGAGATGTGACTGGCCTAACACATAGCGGTTGTCGTTACTACAATCATAGCGATGAAGATCACCTTCGATCCCACCAAAGACGCTAAGAATCGCGCCAAGCATGGCCTATCGCTGGCGTTTGCGGAGGGGCTGGAATGGGACACCGCGCTGATCTGGACCGACGATCGGGAGGATTACGGCGAAGACCGACAGTGCGCGCTGGTACTGAATGGAGTGCGCCTGTACTTCGTGGCCTTCGTTGATCGGGATGACGTCCGACGCATCATCAGCCTGCGCAAATCCACCAATCAGGAGCAAATCCGTTATGTCCGAGACGTATTTAACCACCCGTAACGGGCGCAAAATCTTACTCAACACACTAGAAGAAGACGCCGCCATTACCAACGCGGCGCTATCCGACGCTGATGCGCGCCCGTTCACCGAAGAGGAATGGGCAGCGGTCAAACCAGGGCTGCGGCGTGTCGGTCGTCCCTCGGCAGAGGTGCGCAAAGTCTCAACCACGATCCGGTTTGATGCCGACGTGCTGGAGGCACTGAAGGCCACCGGCCCCGGCTGGCAGACGCGCGTCAATGACGCCATGCGCGCGCTGTTCCTCCAGTCACCAGAAGCCTAAACGCAGCCCTTGCACATCGACAAACGCCAACCTCTGGATCGGAATCCAGGCGCTTGAGCGTTTTCGATCATGCGTTTCACATGGCAAGAACAAAAACGGCGCACCAATCTGGTAAAGCGATGCGGAAGGCCGAAAAACATGAGCAACAAGCCTATTTCAGAATACCATGCGAGAACATCGGCTTGAGGAACGGATCAGGCGTGTGATCCGTGAAGAATTGCACGCAGGTTGACGTGACAGGGCAACGCGCGCTCCGAGCCACCA
>NZ_JAYESN010000309.1:0-3004 GCF_034860625.1 Lamprobacter sp. | reverse complement strand
GACCGCGATCGGGAGCCCACCCCGGGGCGCTTTGTGGATCGCGATGACGACAACCCGCTCTACGAGGACGAATCGCTGGACGCGAGCGACTTCGACCTGCCCGGGGACTACCCGCTTGCCAGCAACACGGGTGGCGAAGCCAATGGCACGCCCGCCCCGACAGCGCCCGTGACGCCCACACCGCCACCCGCAGCCGCAGCGCCCTGGGATGACAGCGATCTGGACGATTTTTCGCCCCACGATGCGTTCTCGACCGATCTGGGCGAACAAACGCCGCAGCGCGCCGGGGGCACCGCAAGGAATACCAGCGAATCGGACCCTGAGGATGATGCGCTCAACCGGCTGGCCGAGCGCGATCTGGCGGCCCTGGGTGAGGATAGCTTCGACATGCCGGGGCTGGACGACGACAGCCTGGACGCGCTCGCAGATCTGGACGAAATGGATGATCTGGACGATTTTGAGCTTGAGGCTGATGCATCGCCAGCGGCGGGGCCGGATCAGGCCGCCCCAGAAGCCATGGATGCTGCTTACGGCCGGCGCAGTGCTGCCGCCCCGATGTTTGATGAGGAACTGAGCCGTGATGTGGAGGATCTGTTGCGCGAGCAGGACACGGTAGCGCCCAATACCCATGTGGCCGATACGCCGGAGCCCATGGGCGACGTCGCGTTCCACGGAGCGGGCGGCGAGACGCCGCCACTGGACCCCTTCGATATGGATGACGAGCCACCGGCCCTGAGCATCAGCGACAGCGCGCAGCGATTGGCAGCCAGCGAGCTGGCAGAGACGGCTGAAAGTGATCACGACGATGTGTTCGGCGAAGAGCGCAGTGATGCCGTCGTCGCTGCCGGCGCTGCCGCACTGGGGGCGAGTCGCGACCGTGCGGAGGCTGCAGGCGCGCCAGCGGCAACGCCCCAGCGCGCCGCGGTCAGTCAAGACGCAACCCCATTTGATGCGCCACCCGGGGGCACTCCGCCCGGTGGATCGGCCGGCGGCGGCTCGCGCTGGCCGCTGGTGCTGATCGGTGTTGCTGTCATCGCGGTACTGCTGGTCGGTATTGGCGGCTACGGTGTGCTGCAGGAGCGCAGCGCGCTGCAAGATGAGATTCGCAAGCTGCAGGCGCGTATGGCCACCGCGGTCACTCAGGAGGAAGCGCGGGCGAACCGTCTGGAGCTACAGAACGCCATACAGCGCGCCCGTGATCTGGAACAGGATCTGGAGCGCGTGCAGGAGGAACGGGCGCGCATCCGTGAGCAGCTGGCTGAGCTGCAGGAACAGAGCAAGGAGCAGGCCGGGCGCCTCGCAGCCGCCGAAGCTGCCCGCCGCAGTGCGGAGCAATCGGCGGCCAGTGCGCGAGCAGCGGCGCCTTCGGCCCCCAGTTCCAACCCCAGCACCAGCGGCGCCCCTGCAACAACCGCCGCCAGTGGCGACTGGTTTGTGAACTTTGGTTCCTATGCACAGCGTGCCGTAGCGGAGCGCTGGCAGTCCCGGCTGCAACCCGGGGCTGGCCAGCTGCTGATACAGGAGGCCAGCAGCAACGGCAGACCACTGTACAGACTGCGGGTAGTGGGGCTGAGCGACCGCGACAGCGCAGAGCGGGTAGCCCGCGAGCTGGAGCGCAACTATAAGGTGGAGCGCCTGTGGGTCGGCAAGGACAGCCCTTGAATGCAGTACCCGAACCCGCGCTGGATGCCGGCTGGTACCAGCGTTTTCTGCGCCACGCCCCGGATGCGGTGTTCATCCTCAACGCACAGGGACAGCTGTTGGAATACAGCGAGTTGGCGCGCACCCAGCTCGGCTACAGCCATGCCGAAATGCGCCAGCTCAGCATCTTCGACTGGGATTCGGACATGGAGCCGGAGAGCTTCAAGCAGTTGTTGCAGACGCTCTCTCGCGGCCCGCTGCGACTGGAGCGGCGACACCGACACAAATACGGCGCCATCTACCAGGCTGACACCACACTGACCCTGCTGGAAGCAGATGGACGGCAACTGATCATGGCCTGTGTGCGCGACAGTTCCGAGCAGCGCGCTCTGGCCGACACCGTGCTACAGCAACGCGATGAGCTGGCGGCCATCTTCGATCAGGTACTGGACGGTATCGCCGTGCTGGACAGCGGCGCGCGCGTGCTGCGCGCCAATCAGCATATGGCACGACTGTTCGGTATCACGCAGGAGTCCCTGCTGGAGCATCGCTTCACCGACTTCCTCAGCGATAACAGCCGTCAGCGCCTGTTCGAGATGATCGCAGAGGCCAGACGCCGCAGCCGGATCGAGGGTGTGGCACTGCCCTATCAGCGCAATCGGCAGGCGCGACTGATGCGCCTGTCGCTGTCACTGCTGCCGCACACCACACAGTTCCTGATTTCCGCGCGGGACATCACCGAAGCGCGGCGCGAAATGGAAACACTGCGCCGCAACAGCGAAACCGACCCGATGACCGAAATTGGCAACCGCCGGGCCTACCAGCGCAGTGCGGAGGCACTGTGCTACGCCTACGAGCGCTACCAGCGGCAGTTCTGTCTGCTGGTGTTCGACATAGACGACTTCAAGGATATCAACGACCGTCTCGGTCACCCAGTGGGCGACCAGGTGCTGATCGCACTGGTGCACACCGTGCGCACGGTGATGCGCCAGTCAGATCAGCTGTTCCGTATCGGCGGCGAGGAGTTCGCCATCCTGCTGCACGAGGCCGACAATGCGGCAGCGCGCATCTTCTGTGACAAGCTGCTGGCGCAGATACGCAGTGCGCCGGAGGTAGCGGACCGCCCGGTGACCATCAGCATCGGTGTAGCACAGGTGAGCGAGGGCGACACGGTACAGAGCCTGTTCGCACGCGCCGATGCCAACCTCTATCTGGCCAAACGTGCGGGCAAGAATTGCGCGATCGTGGACTAGGAGCCTGTCGGACTTGAGACTGATCTGCTGCGCGCGCGGGATGGCGGCCCATATTTTCCCCCTTTTTCGTTGCGTAGCCCCACTATGCGCCTCAAAAGGGAGCAAATCTG
>NZ_JAYESN010000308.1:0-3011 GCF_034860625.1 Lamprobacter sp. | reverse complement strand
GCTAAGTTACTGAAAAAATTAAAGATATTATTTAGTCACAAGTCTATGCAAGAAGTCGGTGTCCTTCGACGAGCAGCCGGCCTCGAATGGCGGCCGTCCACGCTCGATACCGCCGACATAGCGCTCGGTACAGAAGGAATTAGTGAAGCCGAAACCGTAACTTGGCCCCTTACCAGCGTCGGAGAGGTCTTGGCTGTACGGCGGAAATTCCATGACAAAGGACTTTGTCGGATCGATCCGGCCCTTCTCCTTATCGAAGCTCCAATAGGTGATGCCACCACGATATTTCTCGTTGAACTCCTCGAGTGGGACAAAGCCATCGTTGAGCAAGGGCGTCGCGTACTGAGTCGCCTCCATAACATATTCGGTGTTCGGCGTGACAAACGCCCCACCGTGCTCGGATTTAAAGAATGGGTTGACGACGATTTGCTTGGTCTCGAAGTCGTGCAGATCGATCACCGCCAGGCGGGGATTGGCCTTGTCGTTGATGAATAACCAGCGGCCATCGTAATCCCCTTCCGTCTCGGAGAGCGCGGGATGGTGGGTGTCGCCATAGGTGATGTCCTTGCCACGAATGCGGCCCTGGGCTAGCACGGCCTTGGATTCATCATCGAAGCCATAGCCCTGCCAGGGCTCGGGCGTGAAGACGCCAATGTACTTCAGCAACCGCATCGACGGGATACCGTAGACAATGACTTGACCCGACTGGCCACCCGAGGCAAAGGCGAGATACTCGTCGCGCCCTCCACTGGGCGTGTAGGTTTTAGCCGCCGCCAGGAGGTCTTTTTCGGTCAAACCACGCTGCTCCATCACGCCCTTGAGGCCATCCTGACTGTCCTCGGTCTTCGACGAACAGGCACTCGTGATAAGGCTAAAGACGACGACCGCAGATGCAGTCATCAGTCCGACCCTGGTAGCTTTGGACATCACAGCCAACTCCTCTTTTTCGATTCTCTGGTGTTCTGGGCATTGTGCTTTGCGTGCTTCGCGGCAAAGAGCTTGTACCTGAGCGCAACGGTCAACCTTGAGGTAAGTCAAAACCGATTTTGCAGCGAGCTAGGCTTTGACAAAGATCAAGTGTTACGCCGGGACTGGGGTTTACCGTCCAGGAACCCTCTGATAACGACGCCAGGCCACTCAGGAGCGGCCGCGTCGTCTCGCTGTCACCGAAAGCCCCTTCGATAGAACACTCGATGCCAAACAAGAACCCCTTGCTGTCTCTGGGCTTCCGCCCCTTCTTCCTTGCCGCTGGCGCGATCGGCTGCCTCTCGCTGCTGGCCTGGCTGGCGATGCTGCACGGGCTGCTGCCGATCAATCTGCGCTTCGTCGGCAGTGCCTGGCATGCCCACGAGATGCTCTATGGCTACACGCTGGCGGTGATCGCGGGCTTTCTGCTCACCGCGGTGCGCAATTGGACCGGGCAGGCCACCGCGTCCGGCGCCGAGCTGGTGGGATTAGTGCTGCTGTGGCTGATCGCGCGCGCCTTGCCCTGGCTGGCGCTGCCGGTCTGGGGCGATGCGCTGCTGGCGGCCGCCTTCCCGCTGGCGCTGGCCTGGTCGATGCGCCAACCACTGTGGAACGGGCCGAATCCGGTCAATCGCGTCTTTTTGCTGCTCTTGGGCGGGATGGCTGTTGCCGCGGCTTGGAGCCATCTGAGCGCGGCTGGCGGGGTGCCGGCCGGTCTGTTGGATGCCGATGGCCTGATGCTGGCGCTGGTGCTGATCACGCTGCTGATCGTCTCCGGGCGCGTGTTGCCGTTCTTTACCCAAGCGGCGATCAACGACGCCGAGCCCAAGTCATCTTCATCTCAGTGGCTCGATGTGACGACCTTCATCGCCGCTGGTGCCTGGTTGGCCGCTGATCTGATCAGCCCCTGGCCGATGCTGAAGGCGATCACCGCCCTCGCCTTCGCACTGAGTCTGGCCGCTCGCTTCGCCGGCTGGCATGACCGGCGCGCCTGGCGGATTCCGATTCTCGCCGTGCTCTACGCCGGCGCGCTCTGGCTGATGCTTGGCTTGATCCTGGATGCCGGCGCCGAGCTTGGTCTGATGGCGCCCAACGTCGCCCTGCACGCGCTGACCGCCGGTGCCATTGGCGTCTTCACCCTCGGCATGATGGTGCGCGTGACCTTGGGCCACACCGGCCGAGCGATGGTCTCGCCGCCGTCGATGACCGCCGCCTTCGTCGCCATCAACCTCGCCGCGCTGATCCGGGTCGTCTTTCCGCTGTTCTGGCCGGCGCAGTACAACCACTGGATGCTGCTCTCGGGCCTGCTCTGGAGCGGCGCCTTCGCTGCCTTCCTGGTCGTCATCGGTCCGATGCTGCTGGCGCCGCGGGTGGATGGTCGGCCGATCTGAAGCGACCGGCTCCATCGGCGCGATACCTTAACCGGGTGGCTACCCCTTCTTCCTGCTACCCGCCGACATCATCGATCGGTCCCTGTCGACCTCGCTCAGCTTGTCGCGAGCGCCCGCTGCCGGTCAACGGTTTCTGGCAACCCCATAGACCTCAGCGTTTTCGCGCTGACCGATGGCCACGACAAGGACGAGTAGCTCGGTTTCTCGAACCTCGTAGACCAAGCGGTAGCCAACCGCCCTCAGCTTGATCTTGTAGCGGTTAGCACGCCCCGAGAGCTGTGCCGCGGGCACCTGTGGATTCTCCAATCGTTCAGCAAGCTTCCTCTTGAACTGACGACGAACGGTGGCATCCAGCCGGTGCCATTCCTTCAGGGCCAGAGGATGAAAGGCCAGCTCATAGCGCATCCAGCGCAACCTTGACCACAGCCTGTCCGTCGGCCAGGCGGGCATCGGCAAGCGCGTTCAGCTCCAAGTCTTCGAGGCGATTCATCAAGGCTTCGTAGGCTTGTGCTGGTACACAGTAGAACGCGGGTTGGTTGCGATTGAGGATGGCGACCGGAAAGCCTTCACCAGCGGCCACGGTGCCCATTGGATTTCGCTTCAGCTCGGTGACACTCGCGGTCATCTCGGCCAGGATTGGATGTGCCATCACGC
>NZ_JAYESN010000307.1:0-3021 GCF_034860625.1 Lamprobacter sp. | reverse complement strand
CTCATTTGCACACCTGAAGAATGACTTGGAGGCGAACATGTGGACTGATCCCATTGTCGACGAGCTGCATCGCATCCGCGAGGAACATGCGGCACGTTTCAATTTCGATCTGGACGCCATTGTGGCGGATTTGCGCAGAGTCGAAGCGGAATGGCCGGGACCGAAGATCAACCCGCCGCCACGGCGACCGAAATCCCGTCCGAACGCTGAGCCGGATCATGCAGACACAGGCAGTTGAGCACGAATCATTGCTTGCACGACCCATCGGCTCGACACGTAATCCTCGATGAACACCCACGACCCCAGCTACAAACTGCTGTTCTCGCACCCGCAGATGGTGCGCGATCTGCTGCTGGGCTTCATCGACGAGCCCTGGGTGGCGGAGCTGGACCTCGACAGCCTGGAGCAGGTCAGCGGCAGCTATGTCAGTGATGACCTGCGCGATCGCGAGGATGACATCATCTGGCGGGTGCGTTTTCGCGAGCGCTGGCTGTATCTCTACCTGCTGCTGGAATTCCAATCCAGCGTCGATGCCTACATGGCGGTGCGTTTACTGACCTACATCGGGCTGCTCTATCAAGACCTGATCAAGCAACAAGCGCTCAGCGCTGACGGGCGCCTGCCGCCGGTGCTCCCGGTGGTGCTCTACAACGGCCAGCACCGCTGGCGTGCGGCGACCGAGCTGCTGGAGCTGATCGAGCCCGCGCCGGGGCGGCTGCGCGACTATGCTCCAAGGCTGCGCTATCTGCTGCTGGACGAAGGCGCCATCGACGAATCCGCGCCCTGGGCGCTGCGCAATCTGGTCGCGGCGCTGTTTCGTCTGGAAAAGAGCCCCGATCCGCCGGCGCTGCGACAGGCCCTCTCGGCGCTGATCACTTGGCTGCAAGCCCCCGAGCAAGCCAGCCTGCGCGCGCCTTCACCGTCTGGATCAAGCGCGTGCTCTTGCCAGCACGCCTGCCCGGCGTTCCCTTACCCGAGATTGCGGATCTATTGGAGATCGAAACCATGCTTGCCGAACGTGTTGTTGAGTGGACCAAGACCTGGGAGCGAACTGGCTTTTACAAAGGCGAGGCGGCTTTGCTGGCGCGTCTCATGCACAAGCGCTTCGGCCCGCTCGATGCCGCCACCGAGGCGCGTCTCCAGGCGGCCAGCAACGCCGAGATCGAGTGCTGGGCGGAGCGGATTCTGGAGGCGCGGCAGCTCGCTGATGTCTTCGTGGAGGCGACCGACGAGCGTGATGGCTGAGTGCCATGGCGGCGCGGCCGGGCACCCCGGTGTCTTCGCCTTTGGACGCGCCGAGCCAGGGCCAGCGTCGAGCGGGATTTGATTCGTGTCCCGTGACTGGCAGCTCTACCTGGCTGACATCGTCGAACACGGCGAGCGCGTGGAACGCTTGGTGCGCGGTCAGGATCTGGACAGCTTCGAGCAGGATGAGGTCTTGCGCCAGGCGATCCTGTTCAGTCTGCTGATCATCGGTGAGGCAGTGAAACAGCTCCCTTCGTCCCTGCGTGACGCGGAGCCAACCGTCAATTGGCGCGTTGCCGCCTGCTCGATGCGGCAAGGCGCCTGCAAACGCAACCGGGGCACAATGTCGATGAATAAGGCGGTTGAATCGCATGAGGTCTTGCTTGATCCAGTCACCCAGCTTGCGTTGGCGACCTTCAAGACGGTGCTGGCCGCCCGCTATGGCGAGCACTTCAAGTCGCTCTATCTCTTCGGTTCTCGAGCGCGCGGAGAACAACGCCCAGACAGCGACGCGGATGTCGCCGTGTTTCTGGATCAGGTGACCGATCCCATCGGCGAGCAGTTCGACCTCATCGATGCAGGCTACGACATCCTGCTCGACACAGGGGTCAACATTCAGCCCTGGGTCTTCGATGAGGCGAGCCTGGCCGACCCGGAGCAGTATCCGGCACCACATCTTGTGAGCACCATTCGACGGGAAGGTGTGCGCTTGTGATTGGCCGACTCCTAGCCAAATCCAGACAAGCGCTGAGCACTGCGGCCCGCGACCTCGACAATGGCGACATGGATGCTGCGGCCAATCGCTGCTATTACGCCGTTTACTACGCGGCTTGGGCCATGTTTGCCGCGTTCGGTCTCGAGAGACCCAAGACCCACAGTGGCCTGATCTCCGAGTTCAGCAAGCAGTTCGTCAAAGATGGGCCTGTCGAACGGACATTTGGTGCGACCTTGGGAAAGCTCGAAAGCCTGCGCGCCTACGCGGATTACACGCTCGAGCCGACACCGAGAGAAAAGGCCGAACAGGCGCTCGACGCAGCAAGAACCTTCGTCGCTGCCATCGAAGCCGAAATCAAGCACAGAAGCCCTCAACGACACGATGGTTAATGAATGACCCTCAAATAGGGCGAATGGAAGGGGTAAGATGCTGCCATCACTGGTCGTCGATGAGGTCCGCCGTGGTGTCGCCGAGACACTGCGCACGCAGTTCGAGCCGTCTACCGCGCACTTCAAGGATGCGGTCAGGCGGCTGATCGACACGCCGAGCTGGGTCAAAGGCCCCTATGTGCAGCTCGGGATGCCGTTCGTTCCCGGCGACTCCGGGCGTGACTTCTTCAGCGCCTTCCAGACCGAGCATCCCGCCTTTCTGCATCAGGAACAGGCCTGGCAGCGCTGCGCGCGCGAGGGTCGCTCGACACTGATCGCCACCGGCACCGGCTCGGGCAAGACCGAGTGCTTCCTCTACCCGGTGCTGGAGCATGTCGCCGCGCATCGGGACGCTCCGGGCATCAAGGCGATCATCATCTATCCGATGAACGCGCTGGCTGACGATCAGGCCGGACGCATCGCCGAGCTGGTGCACCAGACGCCGGCCTTCCGGGGCATCCGTGCCGGGCTCTTCGTCGGCTCCGGCAAGGCCAAATACAACCCCAAACAGGCCGGCAAGACGCCGGTGCTGGACAGTCTCGCGATGGGGCCGAGCGAGGTCATCAGCGACAAGGAGGTGCTGCGCCAGGACCCGCCGGACATCCTGCTGACCAACTACAAGATGCTGGATTT
>NZ_JAYESN010000306.1:0-3027 GCF_034860625.1 Lamprobacter sp. | reverse complement strand
CTGCGTCGGCGTTTTGCCCCACAGCCGGCGCACCGTCTCCGTCTCAGCCTTGCCCTGTGAGAGATGAATGTGCAGCCCGGTTCCTAGTTCCCGTGCGCCATCTGCCAGTGCGCGCAAGGTGGCCGGGGTATGGGTGTCACAGGCATGCGGTGAGAGCATGGGCTGAATCCGCCCCTCCCCTTTGCCCATATGCGCCTTGCAGAACCCGAGATTGCGCGCAATCTCTGCCAGCGTATCGGGCTCGCTGTGGTGCAGTACCTGATCCTCACTGCGGAACCAGATGTCGAACAGACGCTCGATGCCGGGAATCATCGCGCCCGGATAGCCGCGCGCTCCCAGATGCACCGCCTGCCGCACATAGGCCTCGGCCTGGCGCAGGCTGAGGCTCATCTCCACCTGGGTGGTGCAACCGGAGCGCAGCAGCTCGGCCAGATTGAGCGCAGTCAGTGCATCCAGTTCATCATCTGCCAGGCGCTCCACCAACTCGAGTGGCCGTCGGTAGGAGCGCGGGTTTTCGATGATGCCGCGCGTGGGCGTGGCGCTGCAGCAGTGGGTATGCCCGGATATGAAGCCCGGCAGCAGAATATCCCCGGGGAGCGACAACCGCTTGGCCGGTGCGCGCAGCGGCGCCTCACCCTCGGCGCGCACCGCCTCGATCAGGCCATTGCGCACCAGCACCAGGGCATTGCGCTGCAGCTTCAGCGTGCCCTCGACTTCGGCAAGCACCCAACCGGCCTCGATCAGCCAGTCACCTGCCATCGGCGAGGGTGCAGGCGGCTGCACAGCCGGGGCCTGCGCACGAGCCAGAGGCACACCGGCGGCAGCGCCACCCAGCGCCAGCGCCTGCAAGAGACTGCGGCGTGACAGCCCGTGCCCGGGTGAGACGGCGTTTGTCTGCGCGTCGATCTGCTTATCGGCCAGCGAGCCGAGGACAGGCCTCCTGGTGGATCGATGTGACATGGGCATACCCCGTTCAACAAGGCAAGAGGATCAGTCTACACCGCCGCGCCTGAGGCCTGGTCATGTGGGCCCGGGCGAGCCGGGAACCAACCAGACAGGCGGGCCACCGGGCACACGCCCACCGACCGCAGCTTCAACACAGCTGGCGAGGCTACCCAAACGCGCGTGAACACCCGAGAGCCCATGCGCGTAATGCGCGTATTTTCCCGAGTTGGTCATCAACCCGGTGGTGCCGGGTGGGAAAACCGGCTCGCGGATCGAACACCAACAGAGATCGGGCACAAGCTGCACTCCGGCACCCTCAAGATTCTCGAGCAAGCCTTCGCTGCGCACCGTTCGCATCACGTCACGGCCTATGGTTACGATCATCCGCGTACCAGGACGGCAGCGCCTGCCGGCAAAGAGCGCAATGATCTGGCGCACCTCCGCCAGTGACACATGTGGGCTACCGATCGCTACCAGATCGATGTGTGTCTGGCCGCGATTGAGCTCACGCCAGGCATCAGCAAGCTCAGACCTGGTAATTCGGCGGGATGGCGCGGTCGCAGCCGGCACCATCCCGGCTTCAGGGGTATGCCCGCGAATGTGCAACATGGGCGCACCTGAGGTGGTGCCAAATGCGGCGCACAGCGCCTTGAGATCGTCCGGTGTGGGCTGCAACGTTTCCAGACCGATCAGCAGCGGTATCTGGTCTGGCGAATGCTTGCCCGCCAGCCAGCCCACCAGCGGCCACAGGCTTTCATCACTCTGCAGGCCGTCGAGCTCGAAGGCCAGGACAGTCCGCGCAATACGCCCGGCGTCTTGATACACACCCGCAGCCGGCGCTCTGCCCGTAATGGCGATGAACAGATCCAGATAATCAGGGTGCTTGGGCGTGCGCGCTGCCAGCACACTATTGGCGTAAATCACAGCATTGGACTCAGACCAGCCTAGGCACTCCCCCGACCGGGGTGGATCGTCCAGCAGATAGGGCGCGCAACTGAAGGTGGGCCGGGCACCCATCGCGACATAGGCATCGGCCAGCCGGCTGGCGCGCCCACCAAAATCTGGCGACACACCCTGATTGCGCCAGTTTTCGCGATCCACTGAAATCGCATTGATCGTGGTGGGTATAGCCACACGAGCGCCCAGCCCAGCCATCCTTTCAGCGAAAATCAGGTTGGCATCGTGGGCAAGAATACAACCATCAATGTGACCGCGCGTAACATCGATCAGCGCATCGACACCATAGGCAGCAGCCATCTGACAGACGACTTCCATGGCAACCTGCGCGGCCGGACCCATTTCCCCCGCCAGCAGCGCCTGGTCGCGCTCAGAAAGCCTGAGCTCGGCTTGCCAGGCAGGATGCAGGTCGATCTGCAGTCCGGCGGCGACCAGCCTGTGCTGCCTGAGCTGGACAGTATGCTCGCGCGCCAGCCGCTGGTAGTGCGCAGTGCACAATCGGAGTACGGGTACCGGCCGATCAAACAGGCGGCCACACACCAGGGCGCCCAGGGTCAACACCTCCTCTGCTTCACAAAACACCAGAGCCGCAGGCGCCAGACCGTTGAGTGACAGCTGCAACAACACGCCACTGCCACTGCAAGAGCCACGCGATGTGGGCATGAGCAGAATTTTGCCCGCAACATTGGAGCCGTAATCAGGATGGTGCACATCAATGATCTGCCCGGTCTGTGGGTCAACACCGCCCCAAAAGCTCAGGCCCTCTGCGCATACGAGCACCGGCCCCTCCCCCTCACCGGGGCACAACTGCACGTCGCGCAGCGCACTGTGATCTGATTCGGCATTCAAGGCTTTTCTTCCATGCAGGGCTCCTTCCAGAAACGAAAAAGCTGTGTAACAGGCCCCAACAGCGACGACCAATGTGCAGGCGCCTCACCTGCTGTATGGCAATCCTGATCGTACCCCGGTACCTCAGGCAAGCCAGACTCAGCCAGATCTCAGTTTACAGGCATGGGCCGCACTCTCAATGACAGCGACCAACCCTAAAGGAGGTGATCCAGGGCATCTGCTCAAGACGCGGCCTGTACCAGCTCACCGCATATGGCGATCTGCCTCGGTAGACCT
>NZ_JAYESN010000305.1:0-3031 GCF_034860625.1 Lamprobacter sp. | reverse complement strand
GAATTCCAGCACCACGCACTAAAGTGAGTCACTCAACGTGCAACGCGACTGCATCGCCTGCGCCGGCCGTCCCGCTGCCCCGGATGGACTGGCGTTCTGGGCTGGGCGTCTGGCCAAGGCATGCTGTTTGGCGGGCACGATCAAGGGATGACCAAAGCCGGCGAGGTATAGATTCGCCACATGCGTCGACGTGCGAACTCATGGGCTGCGGGTGTTTAGTCATCGCAACGGGTAAATTGCTATCGCAAACGATATTTTTTATTGACACAGGCGATAAAGCTGCAACACTGCATCGAATGAATCATAACGAGGCGCAAGTCCAATGGACCGCATATGTCGAACTACCCTTTTATTGTGTGCCTCGATGATGACATCGTTACACGCGACATCAGGCCTCGCAGCCGAGCTCTTGCTCAGTCTGGATTATCGCGGCGACCGGCTGCAGCGCCTGAGCGATGCGCCAACGTTGTCCATATTTGATGACGGCGCAGTGCGCATGCCCCAGCTCTACCAGCACACGCAGGCCTATGACTACTCGCTGAGTGACAATGCACTCGAGCAACTGCTGGCTACCGTTACTGCTCAGGGCTTCTTTGAGCCAGACTTCGACCTTGGCATTCCCGGTAGCACTGCTCCCGTTACGGTCTCGCATGCGAGTACAACAATACTTTATGTCCAGCATGACGACGCTGAACGCACTGTCTCGGTAAATGACTTGAGGCACCGGGACGGGGCGCAAGGATTGCGCATCATCCTGCGCGAGCTCGAGCATCTAATGGCAATGATCAAGCTAGGGGGCGAGTCCGTGGTGAGGGATTGGCTGGAGCAGGCCAATGCGGAGCTCGCGCAGCACCACCCCGGCCTGCCGCCGCTGGACCTGGGTGACCTGGCGTCTGGCGCCAAACGCGGCGACGGTAGCGTCAGCCTTGTGTTTGCTCGTGAGTCAGACGGGGTCAGGGTCAGTCTGTCTGTAGACGCGCAGGGCAATCAAGGGGTTTCGGTCAGCCCTTGAACTTGTGCCCCGGCGGGTGGAAGCGACGTATTTTTGCGCTGTAGATTCCCATAATAATTTGTGGTTTTGAGCGCACTGTCTGTGGTGCCAAGTACTCAGAGGTCCAGCCATGCATCACGTATCAGGGCTCAAGCAGCATCTTCAGAAGTTCTCCATGGGAGCGCTCGCTGCGCTCGCATATGGCTTGGTATTCGCCCTCCCTGCCGCTGCAGAGATCCGTTTCGAACTGGAGTACGTCGACCAGGGTGCAGGTTTTGATGACCCGGTAATGGGCGCGGCGCGCAAACTTGCCATGGAGCAGTCCGCGCAGATAGCCGCTGGGTTTTTCCCTGAACAGAACGGTGTTATCCGACTGCGCGTGGACGGCACGGTGACGGAGGACGCAACACTCGCATCGGCAGGATCTTTTGGGCCCCGCGGCTGTGATATCGGTTTTGACAATCGTGGGGATGTGCTCAGCATCGCACTCGGTGGCGCGGACCCGGACCCAAATGACGTCGATGGCGAGGTCTCGGTGAACTTTGAGGACGTTGTTTGGGGGCTTGGCGATAGCATTGGCCCAAACGAGTTTGATTTCAAATCCACCATGATTCACGAGTTGCTTCACGCCCTCGGCTTCAGCGGCACACTGGGACAAGAGCCGGTGGATGCCTGCGGCAATAGCCCACCTCAGGCGGGAAGCTTTGATCCTTTTGACCAGCATTTGGGTGATGCGGCTGGTCCGATCATCAATAACACCACGGCGGTTATGGACGCTGCGCGCTGGTCCGCTGCGGTGGTCGGCGGCACGGGTAACGCCGGCTTGCAGTGGCATGGCAGCAATGGCGTGGCAGCAAATAATGGGCAGCCCATACCGCTGTTTTCGCCCGTTGAGTTTTCCGGCGGCAGCTCCATCGCACACCTTGACGATGATTTCTATACGGGCGTTGCGCTGATCATGGAGGCTGCCACTGATACCGGGCAGGGTGTGCGCACGCTCTCGGCCATCGAACGTGGCATGATGATGGACCTTGGCTACAGCACGAATGATGGTGGTGGCGACGGTGGCGGTGAGCCGGTGGCATTGGCGCTCAATGGTCAGGCCAGCGGCAATCTCATGCCGGGCGGGCTCGATACCTACACCATCACGCTGGAGCAAGCTGGCACGCTGGTGCTGAGTTCAGCCGGTGATCTGGATCTGGTGGGCCGGGTGCTGTTCAACGGCCAGGAAATCGCCCAAAACGATGATGACCCCAATGGCAACGGTGCCAATTTCGGTCTTACGCTTGAATTGAGCAGTCCTGGCACTTACACCTTGGAAGTCTCTGGCTTTGACATCTCTGTGGCAGGGGCTTATCAGATCGTGAGCGCGTTCACTGCTCAGCAAGGTGGCGGCGGCGGAGCGCCCCCCGATGTTGTTGTGGTGCCCTCGGTCGTTTTTCTTGGTAACACCATCGTGGATGTGCTCGTTACCAGCGCTGTCGATCTGCGCCCGCTCTTAGGTATAAGTTACAGCGGCTTAAACATTGTTATGTTCTCGGCGGATGCGGTAGTGAATATGACGCCCGCAATCGCCAACGCGGCCACCCTCGTGCTGAATGAGTCGCTGGCCTACGAGTACCAGGTCAACTTTAATTCTGGCAGCGTAGACATTGTGTCTGTGGGCACGGGCGTAGTGGTGGCAAGTCTTCCGGTGGATGATGCGACGCTACGTACCAGTGCGATCAGAATTGGCACTGGCCTTGTTACTCGCATAGCGCTTAATCCAGATTTCAGCGTGAATGTCGCAAGCCTGCCTGTTCCTCCGGGAGGTGCTGCTTCCGTGTCTATGTTGAAATCCTCTAGCTGAGCGCGCTGCCCTGTGGTGCAAACTACTCGAGAGGTTATGTCATGCGTCACACAGTCACGCTCGCTCAGTGTCGTAAAATGCCATACATGGCGACGCTTTTAGGGTTTGCTTGGGGTGTAGTATTTGCCTTCCCGGCCACGGCAGAGATCCGTTTCGAACTGGAGTACGTCGACCAGGGTGCGGGTTTTGAC
>NZ_JAYESN010000304.1:0-3067 GCF_034860625.1 Lamprobacter sp. | reverse complement strand
AGTGCAGCGCGGACCGGGGGGTTAGATGCCGGGGAGATCGGGCAGGAGGCGGCCGATCAGGTCTGGGAGGCGGTGCGACGAGGGCTACCCTGAAAAGTTGCCCCCAAATCGCACACCTCCGTTTCAGGGATCCTTCGAGCCCCGATGAACGGAAGCAGCAGGGCGTCTGCGCTGCGCCCTTGTCACATCGATGCTGCGCGCGCCTGGAACTGACCGAGGAACGTGCGTAGCTCGTGTTCCAGGCCGGCCTTCATCAACGCTGGTCCCACCAGGGGAAACAGCTGAAATCCGGGCTCAAGCTGGGCGCGATAGTCGACCCGAACCGAATCCTCTAGCGGTGTCAGGAGCCACTCGGTGCGTCCCGCTGCGAAATTACTCTGCTCGGGAACGATCACCGCGACCAGGCGTGTTGGGCTTTCGCTTACATCTTCCACGCGTTTCAGTGTCTGACAATGGATCAGAACACAGGCGCGAATGCGCGTGCTGACCCGCACCTGCGTCGGCGTCGGCGCACCGACCACTTCGCTCTCGAGGATCGACGGACTGAGTCTGGACAATTGCTCATAATCGGTCAGCAGCGCATGCACCACTGCCAAGGGTGCGTCGACCAGAAAACGCGCCTCGATGCGGTATCGCTTCTCCGACTCGCTGATCTGCAGCATCAGCAGATCCGCCGCACGCGTCTCCAGAGCGGTTGCGCAGCAGAGCAACAAGAGCGCGGTCAGGATTGATTGGATGACTCGCATGACCCGGCTGAATACCACGATTCGTTCAACGCAAGCGTGCATGATGTGAATAGTTCGTGACGATCCGATAACGCTCGCAGACGGAATCGGTTTGTACAAGAAGCTGGTAGCATCAGGTAATAGACTGTTTATATTGGTTTTAATGGGGTGATTTCAAAGTTGGCACAGGGACTGCTTTATCTCTGGCAAGTCCCGGCAACGGCCAGGACGTCTACCAACCCACTGTCCAACGAGGAACACAGCATGAAAACTATCACCACCACCCTGACCGCAACCCTGTTCAGCCTGGCTGCCGCTGGTGTCAGTGCCGCCGACGTCTATCAGGGCCTAAGCGCCGGTCATCCGGACCTCTCCAGCCAGCCGGCCGGCATCGAGGACGGCTTTGGCGTCCGTGCTACAGCGCCCGGCGTCGGCAGCCAGATCGATCGTTATCACGGCCTCGCCGATGGCAACGCGGATCTGTTCAATGTCCGTCTCCAGGGGCCATCCGACAGCGGTGAGCGTCCGAACATCTATGGCGCAGCTGAGGGCAATCCGGATCTGTCGTTCTAAGAGGGTTTGAGCGGTTGACGTCAGGATTGCAGCCTGGGGCCATCGGCCCCAGTGCCTGACGCTTGACGCTTGACGCTTGACGCTTGACGCTTGACGCTTGACGCTTGACGCCTGACGCTTGACGCCTGACGACATCTCACTGAATCTGCCGCCGGTTTTACCCCGTTTCCCCTAGCTCCGCCCGGAGCCATGCGTACAGGATGCCGAGCTGGCATCGCAATCAGCTCGCCGATTTCCCAATCCCCAGCCGGTACCACCTGGTGTCAGCGAGCAGGATCGTCTTCAGCGACTTGGCGCAGACATCTGCGCGCCGATCCTCCTATTAGCCCGACACTAGGGTCTTCCGTGACCGACGTAGCCACCTCCACCGATCTGACCATCGCCTGCTATGACGCCGACGCCGAGCCGTTCTTCGCCGCGACGGTTGATGTCGACATGTCACCGCTCTATGCGCCGTTTCTGGCCAAGCTGGCGCCTGGTGCGGCGATTCTCGACGCTGGCTGCGGCTCCGGTCGCGATTCTCGACGCTGGCTGCGGCTCCGGTCGCGATGCACGCGCGTTTCGCGAGCGCGGTTATGCCGTCACAGCTATCGAACCGTCACCGCCGCTGGCGCGCCTGGCCGAGATGCACGCAGGACTGCCGGTCGAGGTGAAGCGCTTCCAGGCGATCGACTGGTGCGAGCGCTTCGATGGCATCTGGGCTTGCGCGAGCCTGCTGCATGTTCCACTGGCCGAGCTGCCAGCGGTGCTGCAACGTCTGACTCGGGCGCTGCGCCCTGCGGGCGTGCTCTACGTCTCGTTCAAGGATGGTGCTGGCGAGCGCGACAGCGATGGGCGTCACTTCACCGACCTCAATGAGACCGCGCTGGCCGAGCTGCTCGACGGCGTGCCCGAGCTGATGCTGATGGAACTCTGGACCACGGCTGATCGGCGCTCCTGGCGCGAGGCCGAGCAGTGGCTGAATGCGCTGCTGCGATTAACGCCACTGGGATGACAGACAACAAGGTCGTTGCCAACGTTGCCTATCCCGCGTGAGGCGCCTGGAGTTGCGCCTCATGCCGCGCGATCTGGCTCACAGTAATCCCATCTGCGACGGGATGGAGCACTCGTCACCGCCGCTAATCGCCGACCTGATCCAAGGCCGCAATGATCGCAGCCGGCTCCATGCGCTTGCGATAATCGACGTCGGCAAACGCAGCGCGAATCATGCCGTCACCATCGATCACGAAGGTCGCCGGCACCGGCAACACCCGCCGATCGGGGCCGTTGTACTCGGCCAGATCCAAGCCGAGACGCTCTCGGTAGACGGCATCCAGATCGGCAGGGACCTCGAAATAGAGGTCATAGGCTTGCATCACATGATCATCCAGGTCGCTCAACACCTCGAACGCATAGCCATCGTCCTCGACTTGCTTGCGGGATTTGTCCGGCAATTGCGGCGTGACCGCGACGAGCTGCGCGCCGCGGGCCTCGATCTCGGGCAGGGATTGCTGCAGCGCGTGCAGCTGCAGGTTGCAGTAGGGGCACCAGGCACCGCGGTAGAAGGTCAGCACCACCGGTCCTTCGGCGAGCAGATCGGAGAGCCGCACGCGCTCACCGAAGGCGTTCGGTAGGCTGAAGTCGGGTGCTTGAACACCGACCGCTAGTCCCGGCTCTGGCATTGCAGTCGCCAGATCCTCCGCGGACCGCTGCATGATGGCCCGATCTGCCGCATCGAGCTTGGGTCCGCCGGTCTTGGCGCGTTCCGCCTGAAAGGCATCCAGTGCCTG
>NZ_JAYESN010000303.1:0-3089 GCF_034860625.1 Lamprobacter sp. | reverse complement strand
GCTCACCAACGACTGGCCGCTGCTCAGCGAGCGCAACCCGGCGAAGAAGCTCAAGTGCGATGCCGTCGTCGCCAATCCGCCGTTCAGCTACCGCTGGGACGCCAACGAGGCGATGGGCGAGGATTTCCGCTTCAAGAGCCACGGCCTCGCGCCGAAATCTGCCGCCGACTTCGCCTTCCTGCTGCACGGCTTCCACTACCTCAGCGACGAAGGGACGATGGCGATCATCCTGCCCCACGGCGTCCTCTTCCGAGGTGGCGCCGAGGCCCGCATCCGCAGCAAGCTCCTCAAGGACGGCCACATCGACACCGTCATCGGCCTACCGCCGAGCCTGTTCTTCTCCACCGGCATCCCGGTCTGCACAGTTTCCGGCATACCAGAAATGCAAAAGGCGTCCTAAGACGCCTAAGTGCTTGATTATATGGCGCGCCCGGAGAGATTCGAACTCCCTATCACCTGGTTCGTAGTTAAGTAACTCTGAATGCGTCTAGGTCCAGGATTGTCTATAAAGCCTATATAATACATAACCGTACGCGTCTCCTTCAGCTTCGCGACATCCACTAAAGTCTACTATAATTTCGTAAGAGCCAGCTCCAAAGTGGGGGTAAAAGTGGGGGGTAAAAATTTATCCCGACTCGAAAAGGCACTGATCAAGAAGAGGGGAAGTGATGGGCAAGCTGACAGTCAAACAACTGGAATCTCTCACCGTCGATGACATTGGGCGGAAGCTGTTTGATGGCGAGGGGCTGTATGGTCGGGTACGAACACAGAAGGCGGGGATCGTTGTCAGCTTTGAGTACCGGTTCAAGCAGCAAGGTCGGACACGGACGACGGCTTGCGGTAAGTGGCCGAACGAGTCGCTGAAGAACATCAGAAAAACGCGTGACGGGAAGCAGGCGCTGCTGGATGTTGGTACCGATCCAGTCGAGCAAGGCAAGGCTGAGAAGCTGCGCAAGCAGTTCGAGGATGCGCAGTCGGTCGAACGCTATCAGGCGGAGCTTACCCGAATGGCGGCGGAAGCCGCAGCGCGACGGACTTTCAAGGATGCGTTGGAACAGTGGGGAAGGGCGGAGCTGTCACGGCGCAAGGATGGTGGCAAGGAGTCCATGCGAGCGATCGAGAAGGACATTCTTCCAGCGCTAGGTGGGGTGGCGCTGGTTGACCTCAAGCGATCCATGTTGGTGGATGCACTCGATATTGTGGTTGAACGCGGCGCGAGGGTGATGGCGAATCATCTATACGGCGATCTGCGTCAATTCTTCAATTTCGCGCTGGCGCGGGAATGGATCGAGACGCACCCGCTGGCGGGGCTGACGAAGGAGAAGATCGGCGGGCGGCAGAAGGAACGGGAGCGCTATCTGTCTGAGGACGAGATCATTGATCTAAAGCGTCGCCTTCCATTGGCGAACCTGCTGCATACGACGGCACTATCAATCTGGATCATGCTCTCGACCTGCTGTCGGGTTGGCGAACTGTCGCAAGCCCGGTGGGCGGATCTGGATCTAGATGAAGGCGAGTGGTCTATCCCGGCCGGCAACAGCAAAAACGCCAAAGAGCACAAGGTCTATCTTTCCGACTTTGCCAATGCGCAGTTCCGGGCACTGAAGACCCTGACTGACGATTCTGATTGGTGCCTTCCGGCCCGGGACCGAACGGCACATATCTGTCTGAAGTCTATCACTAAGCAAATTAAGGATCGTATGCGCGATGAGCCGCTGTCCAACCGGACCAAGGCCACGGGAGCTTTGCTATTGTCTGGTGGGGCTTGGACTCCGCACGATCTGCGCCGCACGGGCGCGACTATGATGGACGAGCTAGGCGTCATCGGCGAAGTGATCGAGAGATGCCTTAACCATGTCGAGCAGAACAAGCTCAAGCGGATATATCAGCGCCATGAGTTGAAGGCAGAGCAGAGGGATGCATGGCGGCGGTTAGGGAGCCGTCTGGCCTTGCTAGTGGAGCACGAGGAACACTCAACAACCACTAGCTAAAGCTGGCGACGATTGCCTTCTTCTTTGCTACCGTGCAGCAGCGTGTCGAGACGCTCAACCTGGCACCCACGATCGAGACGGGGGTGCTCCAACAGTTGATCCTAGCGATCTATCTCGAGTGGGTCGCGACGCGGTGCTCGGGAACTGAGCAACGGCGACGCCTCACGGCACTGAGCGCGCAGAAGCTCGCACCGCTGCGCGCATCGGATCACCCGATACAAGCACTTGACCCCACCCAGCGCACAGAGATTGAGCAGGTCGCCAGCGACTGTGCCAATCTGTTCCAGCGCTAGAGTTCCGCCGTCGAGGGCCGCAATGGTCAGCTCTCGCTCTTCCACCACGGCTGTCTTCGACTCAATCTGGTCGGACACTCTTAGGCTGCGGATGCACCCGTGTTAGCCAGGCCAAAGCTCGCCCTTTCCGTTTCTAAGTCCGCTACGATTGCTTGCAACTGCTCGTTACTCGCTCTTCGAATCTGCGCGGCCAGCACCGCTTCAACCTCGTGTTCGGGCCATGCGGATGCACGGGCACCGAGCGATATCGGATGTGGAAAAAGGCCTGCGCTGATGCGCGCGTAGAGCCCCGAGCGGCTATATCCGGTCCGATCCAGAACATGAGGTAAGCGTAAGACACGTGTTGGCATGACGGGGTCTCCAGAGACTGTTTATGTTGTTGATTTCGAGAACCTGAACATCGGCGACATGGCTGATGGCTAAGCTGCTCCTATGCGGTGTCTGTTTCTCAGCATGACTTCAATGCTCTTTAGGCTTGCGAGAGCGGCGCACGCCACCCCGTGGCCACCAACCACCTCGTTGCTTGAGTTTGCAGATCGGACACTGCAGCGCGGTGCGCGAGAAGTCCGCAGCGAGGTAATGGATGTGGCACTCTCGGCAAAAGCGCCGCATCGCCAACCCAGTGGTCAGATCTCGAGCCAGCACCCAAGCCCCATTGATATCAATCGATGGTCCCAGCCGGCCACAAGCCGCGAGGCGACCCTGCTGCTCCCGGTACAACCGATGGGCCTGCAGCAACGCCTCAAGCTGGATCTGCCGCTCCGTCTCCGGACCGCCAAGCGCACAATAGAGTGCAATGAACAGC
>NZ_JAYESN010000302.1:0-3154 GCF_034860625.1 Lamprobacter sp. | reverse complement strand
CGCGCTGCTCGAGCAGCATGGACAGCAGATCGAACAGGAGCAGGGGCAGGCCTATTTCCAGAAACAGGGCGATCTGGATTTTCATTTCCGGATCGTCCAGGGCAGCAAGAACCGGCAGCTGATCGCGCTGCTGTGCGAGGATCTCTATCACCTGCTCAGGATGTACCGTGTGCAGTTTGGCATGCGCAGCCAGCGCTGTCGGCAGGCGTTCGAGGAGCATCAATATCTGCTCAGCGCCCTGCGCTCGCGCGACCCGGAGATGGCCGAGCTGGTGATGCGCCAGCATGTGCGTTCATCGCGGCGCAATCTCGAGCAGGCGCTGGCCTGAGCCAAATCGGATGCGAAGCTACGCGCTGACAAAGAGATGCGCTCATGGATTCAAGCCGCCATGCACTCAGACCGCCATGCATTCAGACCGCCATGCAATCAGTATCCGATGCGGTATAGGAAGCCCGCGCTGATGGTTGTGCGAGCGAGTCGACCAGGCCAGCATCTTGCGAGCAGCTTGCTCCGACTGTCGGCCAACGCCATCAGAGTGCGAGTCGCAACAATCAAAAGGCGTCGTGCTGCATAGCGCGCCTGACAACAAGCCACAACGACCACTGAGGGAATCAATCATGACCATCGCCACCAATCCCGGCGCCCGTTTCCGCGCCGCGATGGCCGAAGAGCGGCCATTGCAATGCGCGGGCGCGATCAACGCCTACCATGCCCGGCTCGCCGAGGCCACTGGCTTCCGCTCGCTGTATATCTCCGGCGGCGGCGTTGCGGCCGGCTCCTGCGGGATTCCGGATCTCGGCATCACCACCATGGACGATGTGCTGATCGACCTGCGCCGCATCACCGATGTCACCGAGCTGCCGGTATTGGTGGACATTGATACCGGCTGGGGCGGCGCCTTCAACATCGCCCGCGCCGTGCGCAGCATGAACAAGGCCGGCGCGGCGGCGGTACATCTGGAAGACCAGGTACAACAGAAGCGCTGTGGCCATCGACCGAACAAGGCCATCGTGCCGCAGCAGGAGATGGTCGATCGGATCAAGGCTGCGGTCGATGCTCGCCTGGATGATGACTTCGTGATCATGGCACGCACCGATTCCCTCGCGGTCGAGGGGCTGGAGGCGGCGATCGAGCGTGCCCGAGCCTGCGTTGAGGCCGGCGCTGACGCAATCTTCCCGGAGGCGGTGACCGAACTCGCGCAGTATCGTGCCTTTATCGATGCGGTTGGCGTGCCGGTGCTGGCCAATATCACCGAGTTCGGCTCGACCCCACTGTTCACCGTTGATGAACTGGCGAGTGTTGGCGTTAGCATCGCGCTCTATCCGCTGAGCGCCTTCCGCGCCGCCAATGCCGCCGCGCTCAAGGTCTATGAGGCCCTGCGCCATGAAGGCACGCAAGCGTCGGTGATGGAGCTGATGCAGACCCGCGCCGACCTCTATGATTACCTCGGCTATCACGCCTACGAGCAGAAGCTCGATCAACTCTTCGCAGCGGAGTAGGGCTATGAATGAGAATAACGCTAGCAACAGCGGTTTGCCCAAGCCAAAGAAATCGGTCGCCCTGTCCGGCACCGCTGCCGGCAATACCGCCATCTGCACCGTCGGGCGCACCGGCAACGATCTGCATTATCGCGGCTACGACATCCTTGATTTCGCCGAGCAGGCCGAGTTCGAGGAGATCGCCTATCTATTGATCCACGGCGCATTGCCGACGGCCGCCGAGCTGACCGCCTACAAGACCAAGCTGCGCTCCATGCGTGGTCTGCCGCAGGCGGTGAAACAGGCGCTGGAGGCGATCCCGGCCTCCGCGCATCCAATGGATGTGATGCGCACCGCTTGCTCGGTGATGGGCAGTTGCCTACCGGAACGCGACACGCACCCAACCGCCGAGGCGCGCGAGATCATCGACCGGCTGATGGCCAGCTTCGGCTCGGCGCTGCTGTACTGGTATCACTTCGCGGTCAATGGCCGGCGCATCGAGGTCGAGACCGACGATGACTCGATCGGCGGGCATTTCCTGCATCTGCTGCATGGTGAGACGCCCAAGGCCTCTTGGGTGCGGGCGATGCACACCTCGCTGGTGCTCTATGCCGAGCACGAGTTCAACGCCTCGACCTTCGCCGCGCGCGTGGTTGCCGGCACCAATTCGGACCTGTACTCGGCCATTACGGCTGCGATCGGCGCGCTGCGTGGTCCCAAGCACGGCGGGGCTAACGAAGAGGCCTTCCGCACCCAGAGCCGGTATCACAGTGCTGATGAAGCCGAGGCCGACATCCGCGAGCGGGTCGGGCGTAAGGAGATCGTGATCGGTTTTGGTCATCCGGTCTACACGGTCGCTGATCCACGCAATCAGGTGATCAAGCGGGTGGCCAAGGCGCTCTCCGAGGAGGCGGGCGATACGCGCATGTTCGCCGTTGCCGACCGGTTGGAATCGGTGATGTGGGAGCTGAAAAAGATGTTCCCGAACCTCGACTGGTTCTCAGCGGTGTCTTATCACCAGATGGGCGTGCCGACGGCGATGTTCACACCGCTGTTCGTGATCTCCCGCGTCACCGGCTGGGGTGCGCATGTGATTGAGCAGCGTGAGGATGGCAAGATCATCCGTCCGTCGGCGAACTATACTGGCCCTGAAAATCGGCCTTGGGTATCGATTGAGGAGCGTTCCTGATGAGCAAAGCCGCCACCTTGGACGCCTCGCGTCCCGATTACGACGAGGTGATCCAGCAGATCACCGATTATGTGCTGGGCTACGATGTCCGCCAGAGCCGCGAGGCGATGGAGACCGCCCGCTACGACTGGATGGATAGCATCGGCTGTGCGCTCTTGGCGCTGAACTATCCGGCCTGCACCAAACTGCTCGGGCCGCTGGTGCCCGGTGCCCAGGTGCCGGGCGGCTCCCGCGTGCCAGGCACCCCCTATGAGCTTGATCCGGTGCGCGCGGCCTGGAACATCGGTGCCATGGTGCGCTGGCTCGACTACAACGACACCTGGTTGGCGGCCGAGTGGGGGCACCCCTCGGATAATCTGGGCGCGATCCTGGCGCTGGCCGATTTTCGTGCACGACAGAACGGCTCGCGTGGCTCGGTGCCGGTGACGCTTGGCGATGTGCTGCGGGCGATGATCAAGGCGCATGAGATCCAGGGCGTGCTGGCGCT
>NZ_JAYESN010000301.1:0-3165 GCF_034860625.1 Lamprobacter sp. | reverse complement strand
CCCGCCAAAGGCGGGTGGCCGCGGAGCGGCGGGCGGCCCTCTTCCGGAACGCAGTGACGGTCTTCGCGAGCGAGAGCGAGCGGTGCGTAGCCGAAGGCTAGCACCAGTGCTGGCGCGGCCTAAGCCGCGTCGGCGTATGCGGAGCATAGCCGAGGACCAGCACCGTGACTTAGACAAAACACTGCGTTGATCTCATCGCCGATCTCTGTAAATTTCTATACAATAATGGCAGAGGTAAGTGCAGAGATTATAGTCGAGGTCAGTGCAGAGATGGATGAAGCAACTTCAAACAGCCAAAATCGGGTTCCGCCGAAGCCGTGGTTCGCGCGCGATGCACGCTATCGCGGTCAATTTCTGGCAGAACTTGTGTGCTGTTGGGTGCAACGCTGGGGTTACACAAGCGACCAGGTTCTCGAATACATGTACCCACCCAGGCCGCGGCTTGGCTACGATTTATCGAGACGCGGTTTATTAAAGCGTCACAAGCGTCCCACGGGTGTATCTGTGAAAGACGGCATCCATGTCTATAGCTTGACAGATGCCGGATACGAAATTGCCGAAGACATACTTAGCAGTGAGATTCTTAGAATCGAGCACAGCGCTTCTCCGGCCTGGAGCATCATGCAGCACTTGCTCGACTGTCAACGCATTTCGATTGCTTTACTAATGCGAGCTGAGAAGAGCGGATGGCGCACGGAACCGGAATCCCGGGCAGTGTATCCAGCAAAAGCAAAAATTGTCCCCGACATCGTAGATATAGAAAATGGTCATTGGATCGAATACGATAAAACGCCGAAAGAGAATAAGCGACTGGACTATTGGACACAGCTACTATCTCGCCGCATAAACCAGCAGCCAGATCCGCTGCAGAAACAGCGAGGTTGCGACAATTTCGCGATAAGGAAAATCACGGTAGTCGTTCGCAAAGACGACCAGGTCGATCGCTACCGGCGTTACTTTGATCGCGAGTACGCAGGATTCTTGTACAGAGATCCGGACACGCGACTAATCAAAGAAAACAGAGACAAGCCGAATGTCGTCATACGCGACGCGTTTGCAGATCGCGTGCATGTGACAACGCTGAGAGATCTACTCCTAGACTGCCGCACAGGCCAGCGCACCGAGTACTACGGTCCACCCGATGCACCATCTTTCTCCTGACCGGCAACGCCGCAGGCCAGAGGCCCTGGAAGACCGCTCAGGCGGACCTTGACCGCCGATCGGTCCGGGGTGCCGTCGGACCCTGCCGACGGGTGATGCAGGGTTAGGAGCTGCAACCCGTCGCAGGGAACAGTGTGGCCCCCCGGACGCGCTCGACCGTCAAGGCCGCGCCATCGCGCTCGACGACATCGCCAGATTCAGAGGCAGCACTGGGGCTACGCGCCCCAGACCCGCGGCCTCCTGGCTCTGCAGGGCCTTTCCCAACCCTACCCCTCCCAAGCCTCTTCTGCGGCCTCTCAGACGCCCTCAGCGCTGTTTTGAGCGCCTACGTCAGCCACCACCACCCTCTCAGGCCGATAGCGTCTAGTAGGGGGCTCTCAGCCTGCGGAGAGGCTAGAACTTTGCTCGGGAGTTCGCATGACGCTGATCCGGGCGGGGTTGGTGGGCGGGCGACACGGCGCGTTAGCGCCGGGAGTTCCGACTACCAACTCGTAGTAGCAATGGCGGGCTGGCGGGAGGGCGCCGCGGGCAAAGCCCGCAAGCCCGAACGACACCCGCCATCACGCGCGCGTACGCGGGCACATGTCGCGCGCGCGCGCACGTGTTTTTATATTTATACCTTTTCCCCTTTTAGGGGCTTGCAGGTCATTGAATCAATTTGGAAATCGAGATGAAAAGAGTACAGATTGGTTGTTAAACCAGTACGGATTGGTTGTTAAACCAGTACGGATTGGTTGTTACACACGTACAGATTGGTTGTATTCCAGTACACGTTAAAAACAGTTATTATATGTACATATTTTCTGATGTACTCTAAAGGTTAGGATGGAAGAACAGCCGCAGGTCTACAAGAGCAACGCACTGGTCGAGGCGAGTTACCGACTGTCGATCTACGAGCAGCGCATCATCCTCGCGGCGATCAGCCAGGTACGCCGCGATACCCCGTTGACAGATCAGCATCTGTACCGTGTCTCTGCACAGGAAATCGCGGAGATGTCAGGAGTCAAGGTGGACCGTGCTTATGGCCTGATGAAAGAGGCCGCAGAACGCTTGTTCGAGCGGAGAGTAACGCTGCACAAAGAACCTAACGGCGGCCCAGCGCGAACACTGGTCACGCGCTGGGTACAAGCCGTGGAGTACATCGAATCCGAGGGATCGGTAGGGCTGCAGTTCGCGCACCGGATGCTGCCCTACCTAGCTCAACTCACCGAGCAGTTCACGCACTACGCGCTCGTCGATGTCGCCAAGATGACCAGCGCCTACGGGATTCGGCTCTATGAGCTGCTGATCCAGTGGCGGGGGACTGGCGAGCGGGTCATCGAGCTCGACTGGCTGCGTGATGCCCTCCAGCTCGAGGGCAAGTACCCGGATATTCAGAATTTGAAACGGCGAGTACTCGAGCCAGCAGTAGACCAGATCAACGAGCTCTCACCGCTTTGGGTCAAGTGGGAGCAGCGCAAGACCGGCCGGCGCGTCACTCACATAATTTTCAAGTTCGGCGAGAAGTCTGATAGCAAGCCGAAGAAACAGAAGAAACTCCCAATTCCACAGAAGAAGAACGCAAAGCTATCATTGCCGAGAAGCTACATAGAAAAGCACAAGCAATCCGGGGAAGACATAGAGTCTGCCGACCAACGTCTGCTGTTTGAGATCCGCACAGGAAAACGCGAGGCACCGAAATGACAGCAATAACATTCGACACCCACAAATTCATTAGGCGCCTGGAATCTGCAGGATTCAGCGCGGACCAGGCCGAGGCCGTAGCCGAGGCGTTCAAAGATGCCCAGGAAGATCAGAAACCATTAACTCAAGAATACTTGGATTATCGGCTTAAAGCCGACATCTCAGATCTTAAATTTGAGCTAATGAAGTGGACGACAGGTGCATTAGCTGCTCAGATTGTCATTATTGCAGCGCTCGTGAAGCTTCTTTAAGCGAGCTTGCGAGCAAAGTCTTGCGTAGCCGAAGGCTAGCATCTTCATACGAAGCCGAAGGCGAGTATAG
>NZ_JAYESN010000300.1:0-3180 GCF_034860625.1 Lamprobacter sp. | reverse complement strand
CTCCATCCGCAAGCTCGATCCTGATGAGGTGCTGCAGTGCTACGCCCCAGAGGAGCGGCTTAAGGGGCTTGATCCTGCCACGATCGAGGCCTGGCTGAAGAAACACCGCCGGGATCACTGATGGGGTAGGGGCGGAATATCGGCTAGACTCCCCGCATGAGCGCTGACACCCCGCCCGCGGACACCGCCGTCAAGAACGACCACGATAGTCCGTGGAAAGAGGCGCTGGAGCACTACTTCCCCGAGTTCCTCGCGCTGCTGTTCCCCGCCATCCACGCCGAGATCGACTGGACCCAAGGCGTGCAGTTTCTCGACAAGGAATTCCAACAGATCGTGCGCGAGGCCAAGACCACCCGGCGCACGGCCGATAAGCTGGTCGGCGTCACCCTGCGCAACGGCCTCGCCGTCTGGGTGCTGATCCACGTCGAGGTGCAAGGCGAGCCTGAAACCGCCTTCGCCGAGCGGATGTTCACCTACCACTATAAAATCCGCGACACTTACCAGGCTGAAGTTTCCTAAGAATTTACCAATGCCCATCATGGTGGGTTAATTTGACTCGGGACCTATTGATTTTACTTATTGGCCTATAAGGAAAATTTTTTGCATTTCCCATGCCAAGTGTTGATTCATTGGCTCTAGAATTCCCGAAAAAGACTTCTCGATCAATAAGATAGTGAGTGAGCAGAGGGTTCGCTTTTGGTATAATTTCAGGTGCAACCCGTTGAAATTGCATACAAAAGGCCCTCTGCTCAATGTTCATACTACGCGATCTCCTAAACCTGCTCCAACAGACCTTCTCAGAGACCGCACAGGGCCAACAGCGCAAGGTCTGGTTTGCCTACACCTTGCTGGCGGTTGCGCTGCCCTTTACTTCGTCGATCACCTCGAATGTGCTGCGGACCCTGCGCACGCTGTTCGACCTGGACATCGACAGCCAGCGCTTTTATGCCTTCATGGCCAGTTCAACGCTGCCGTGGAGGCGTCTGTGGCTGGCACTGTGGGGGGCGATTCCTCACCCGACGACCGCCGGGCGGGTGATGGTGGCGCTGGATGATTCGATCAATCCGAAGACGGGCAAGACCATCTTCGGCTGCGGGCATTTCCACGATCATGCGGCCAGTGGCAATCAATCCAGCTACCCGTGGTCGCAGTGCATTCTCGCCATCGGCTTGCTCAAGCAGATTAAGGGTCGCTGGGCCTGTTTGCCGTTGGATTTCCGCTTCTATCTGATGCAGAAGGAGGTGGAGGCCAAACGGATCACGGCCTCTCGCAAGGGGGTGGTCGTGGCCTTCGAGACGAAAATGGACCAGGCCGCCAGTATGCTCAAAGCGGTGTTCGACGCCTTCGGCCAACCGGTGCTGGTGGTGGCCGATAGCTGGTTTGGCAACGATGGGCTCTGGTCTCGCTTGGCGCGGGGTCGCGGCGGTGACTTTGAGCTCCTCTCGCGTCTGCGCTCCAATCTGACGCTCTACGCGGTGCTGGATGCGCTTGCACCATGCGAGCCGCCCCGGCGTGGGCGCCCGAGGAAGTATGGCGTGCGCCTGGGCAGCGTCGATCACTGCGCCCAGGCGTTCAAACACCAGGCCCTGAGCTATCGGGTGTGGCTCTACGGCAAGCAACGTGACCTGCAGGCGTTCTCGCAGGTGGTGATGCTCAAGACGATGAAGTGTCCGGTGCGCGTGGTGTGGGTCTATCGCAGGTCGCGCTACGTGGCGCTGGCGACCACCGATCTGGCGCTGAGCGTCGAGCAGATCATCGAATATTATGGCGCGCGCTGGAAAATCGAATCCGGATTCAAGGAAATCAAGCAGGAGATCGGCAGCGCGAAGAGCCAGACCCGCACGGCCGATGCGGTCAGCAATCATCTGAACTTCTGCATGATGGCAACCACGTTGACCTGGATCTATGCCGATCGTCTGTTACAGGCCCCGGAGCGCCGACATCAGATCCGCGGCCGATCGGCTTTCGCCTTCTCCGATGTGCGCAGGCTCCTAGCCGAGGCGGCGTTACATCCGGATTTTCAATCGCTTTGCCCACGACCACACCAAAGCCCGCAAAATCCTTTTGTCCAGATGCTCTTACGCATGGTGGCTCCTGATTAGCAAGCTTCTTCAGCCAGACGAAGCCAGCGCTCAGGGCGCGCCCCGGTCGTCGTCGCCGCCAGCAGCAGACGGCTGTGGATCGTCTCCAGATGGAAGCGCCGGTTGAAGCGATAGGCGAAGGTGCCGAGATAGCGCGCACGATACTTCTCGAAGTCAAAGGCATGGTAGGCGCCGCCGAAGCTGCTCTTGAGATTGCCCAAGAGTGTGTTGACCCAGCTGAACGCCGGCAAGTCCTTTGGTTTGCGCGACCCAACGACGATGACATGATGCGTACACTCAGCATCGGTGACCCCGGCAAAGCAGGCCAAGCCATCGGAGGTCACCGCGCAGCCTGGAGCCAGATCGCGGCGCGCCCACGCGGCAATCGCCTTGCGGGTGAAGCCAGGCACAGCGGCCATTTTGGTGTAGAGCGGATGGCCTTCGGGGCTCAAGGACACCGCCGCGACGAAGGGGACCTTGTTCTCCGAGCCGCGCCCGGGCTTGCCGCCGACCAGCTCGCCGCCGAGATAGACATCATCGACTTGGACGTCACCACTGAGCGTATAGGCGCTGTCGCGCTCGGTCATGGCCTGCATCAGCTTGTGCTGGATCAGCCAAGCCGTCGGATAGCTCACACCTAGCAGCCGTTTCAGGGCCAGCGCCGAGAGCCCAGTCTTGGCCTGACTGACCAGGTAGATCGCCAGAAACCACACCGTCAGCGCCAAGTGGGTGCTCTGAAACAGGGTGCCGGCGATCAGCGAGGTCTGGGTCCGACAGGCCCGGCACTGAAAGGTCTTGTGGGCGCCGACATGGAGGATGTAGGCCTGGGGATGGTCGCACTTGGGGCAACGAAATCCCTCGGGCCAGCGCAGCCGTTCGAGCTCAGCCTCGCAGAGGGCCTCGGTGCCGAACTGCGCGGTGAACCTGGGCAACGACAATCCAGGCTGAAATTGAATGCGGTTCATCGGCATGACGAGGTCCTTCGAGCAAGCGGGAGTCGCTCCACTATGCGCCTTTTCTCGGCGGAAAAGGGGCTTGGCTGAGAAAGCTTGCTAATCAGGTCCGCTCATGGATCGGGCGGAGCAGGGCATTGGCCTCG
>NZ_JAYESN010000299.1:0-3199 GCF_034860625.1 Lamprobacter sp. | reverse complement strand
CGAGAACAGCTTCAACCGGGTCGGGCTGGATCATGTGCTGCTGGTGCGGATTGCCTCGGCGGCGGTCTCGGCGGCGATGCTCGGCTGCAGCCGTGACGAGGTGTTGAGCGCCGTGTCCCATGCCTGGCTCGATGGCTCGGCGCTGCGCACCTATCGCCATGCGCCGAATACCGGCCCGCGCAAGTCCTGGGCGGCGGGCGATGCCTCCTCGCGCGGGCTGTTCCTGGCGCTGATCGCCGCCAGCGGCGAGATCGGCTATCCCTCGGCGCTGACCGCCAAGGGCTGGGGCTTCCAAGATGTGAGCTTTGACGGCAAGCCGATCCAGCTCGGCCAGCCGTTCGGCACCTATGTGATGGAAAACGTGCTGTTCAAGATTAGCTATCCGGCCGAGTTCCATGCCCAGACCGCGGTTGAGGCGGCGATCACCCTTCATCCGCAGGTCAAGGACCGGCTCGGCGAGATCGAGCGCATCCTGATCGAGACCACTGAATCCGGTGATCGGATCATCAACAAGACCGGGCCGCTGAGCAACCCGGCCGATCGCGATCATTGCCTGCAGTACATGGTCGCAGTGCCGCTGATCCAGGGCAGTCTCGATGCCGATGATTATGAAGACAGCGCTGCCGCGAATCCGCTGATCGATCAGCTGCGCGCGAAGATGGAGGTGGTCGAAAACGAGCGCTTCACCCGCGAGTACCTGGAGGCAGACAAGCGCGCGATCGGCAATGCGGTGCAGGTGTTCTTCACCGATGGCTCCAGCACTGAGAAGGTCAGCGTCGATTATCCAGTCGGGCATCGGCGCCGGCGGGGAGAGGGCATTCCGCTGCTTCAGGCCAAGTTCGAGCGTTATCTGCGCGGGCGCATCAGCCAGAAGAATAGCGATGCGATCCTTGCGCTCTGCGCTGACCAGGCGGCGTTCGAGGCCTGTTCGGTGGAGCGGATGATGACGTTGTTGAGTCTCTGAGCGACGCCTTAGGCGATTTCTGTCAAAGCTCATACCGCCTTGCTTGTCTTTTCGCTCGCCTTCTTCGTCGCGTTGTCGGTCACATAGCCCGGCTATGCTCCCGACAACGCTCCTCGAAGGCAAACGAAAATCCTACGCAATTCGGTACGAGATTTTCCGGCAATCGCCTTAGGAACAGTGCAAGATAATCTTAGAAGCTGTTTGCAAGCTGCCGTCTCAAGCCAGGCGGTTAGCCATCAGCCTGATGATCGCCAGATGCCCGCAGGTTTCGCTGGTCGGCGTCAAGCGCTCGTCGTCCTTGCTAAGGCGGCGGGCGAGGTTGAGCCAGCCAAAGGTTCGCTCGACCCCCAGCGCCGTGGCAGCAAGACGTGCCGGCGGCTTTCCTTGGGACGCAAGACCACTGCCAAGACGACTTGCTCAGTATCGCATCGGCACAGGCTTAACCCTGCACAGCCTGTTTCAGCACGTCGGCGATCCAGTGGTTCAGACTCTTGCCCTCGGCGGCGGCGGTGATGGCCAGGTCGGCATGCAGATCGGGCGGCACGCGCACATTGAATTTGCCTGAATAGGGCTTGCGTGGCTCGACGCCATCCTCCGCGCACATCTCCAGAAAGACCTTGAGCGAGCGCGCGCCTTCCTGCTTCAGTCTGGCGATGTCGGCGGCATAAAAATCCGCACCACCGTTAAGGCCAACAAACTCGCCGCGAAACAGATCGATCTCAGGGTCATAACGGATGACGGCCTGATAGCCGTCGATGTCCATCCGATTCATCATGGCGTTACCTCGTTGTCTTGCAGCCACTCGCGAATAGCGGCGACAGCTCCTTTGTCCGTCATGGGCGACGGGTGCGGGCGATGGAACACCCGCCGCTCGCCGAACAGCCGCACCCCGACACGCGATCCTTCACGCTCGCTGATCTCCGCACCCAACTCGACGAACAGGGCTTCGATCTCGCGCCATGGGATGGTCCCGCTCACTGGGCGCGGACCTCATCGAATTTGTGCGGACAGATGAAGGCCAATCAGGGGGCGACCTGAGCCGAAGCGTCGCTAGGCCGGCAATTGCATGGTGATGCAATGCAGGCTGCCGCCTTGTCGAATCAACGGCCGGCAATCCAGGGGCTCGATGCGCCGGCCCGGAAAACACTCGGCGAGGCGTTCGCAGGCGATCTCATCGGCGGGATCATCGTAGACCGGGACGAGCACGGCCTGGTTGATGATCAGGAAATTGGCGTAGCCAGCTGGGAGTCGCTGGCCATCCTCGTCATGGATCGGCGCTGGTTGCGGCAGTGGAACCAGCCGATAGGGCTTGCCGTTGCGCTGGCGCAGCGCGCGCAGTTCGGCGGCAAGCCGCTCCAATGCGGGATGATTCGGGTCGCCGGGATCATCGCTCGCCGCGTAGCAGATGGTCTGCGGGTCGCAGAAGCGGGCGAGGGTATCGATGTGGCCATCGGTATCGTCGCCACTGAGCTGGCCGTGCTCGAGCCAGAGGAAGCGCTCGAGACCCAGTCGGTCGCGCAGCTCGGCCTCGATCTCGGATTGGCTCCAGCCTGGATTGCGGGCTGGATCGATGATGGTGCGGCGCACCGCGAGCAGGCTGCCGACGCCGTCGGTCTCGATGGCGCCGCCTTCAAGGACCAGTTGGCTGGACTCGATGCCTTCGTCAGCGCCATGAACGCAGGCATCTGCGGCAGCAGCGTGACTGGACATCGGCCCAGCGCTCGCTCTCTTGGCTGCGCTGTCCAGTTGGTTCTCACTCAGCCGTGCAAAGCCGCCAGCGGCATACAACGTCGCGGTGATCCGGTCATCAAGCTCCGCCGGATACTTACCACCCCAGCCATTGAAGCGAAAATCGATCAAGCGGCGCTGGCCGCTGGCGCGATCGATGACGCAGATCGGACCATGATCGCGGGCCCAGGTGTCGTTGCTTGGGGCCAATGCGAATTGGATGCGATCGAGCCGCGTCTTGCTATGGGCATCGATGACCGTTTTGGCCTGGTCGCTGACAGCGTCTCCGGCTTCGGCTTGCGCATCGGCTTGCGCATCGACACGAGCAGCAGTTTGAGCATCGATACTGGCGGGGGCTTGAATCTTGAGACTGGCAGCGGCGTCGCCCTCTGACTGGGCACCAGCCGGCTCGGTCGTCATGGACTTGGCCAACTGCGCGCGGATCGCAGCCTGATGGGTCTCATCCCGACAGACGATCAGCACTGCCTGATCCCTGGTGATCAACTG
>NZ_JAYESN010000298.1:0-3209 GCF_034860625.1 Lamprobacter sp. | reverse complement strand
CGACATCGGTTTGTCTGCTACCGGGTGAGATGGATGCGGAATTGGCACAAGTTGCGCCCTATCTGGTCGATCTTGATGATGAGCTAACGGCAGTCGATTGGCTTCTATCCGAGGGTTGGGGCCAACACTGGGGAATTTTCTTGATCACGCAGGCATCCTTTCGCACCGTGCGACAGCATGCGCGCGCCCAACTGCGCGTCTACGGCCCCGATGGTGAGCCGTTATTTTTTCGCTATTATGATCCGCGCGTACTCCGTGTGTTTCTGCCAACCTGTCAGGCACACGAACTCGTTGATTTTTTTGGTCCGGTTGATCAGTATCTGATTGAAACCGAGAACGCCGATTCGCTTCTATCGTATGCGCTTTCCGAAGGCGTCCTACAATCCCGCTAACCCGTACCGCTGACGTCAGGCTGCATGCGCCGCTTACCTTTTGACCTATCCACTTCACCGATATAGGGAGGGCGCCGATGGCTGGTAAACCCGCCGCGCGGACGATGGACTCGACCGCTCATATGATGTCACCGTTGCTACCGGGACCGGGCAGCTTGAACGTAATAATCGGCTTCCAACCCGCTTGGCGAGGCATCCCGCTGGCAGCAGCAGGCGGATTGCAGGCTGCAAAAGCAAGTTCGCAAGCTCGGCTCGCTGTCGCTAAGTCAGCCACTCTAGCCGCCGCTGGCACACCCGGCGCTCCGGCCGCTAAGGCCGCTGAGGAAAGCCTAAAGGTGGCGGAAGCCGCTGCGATGGGTAGCATGATCAGCAGTATCTCCGCAGGTGCGGACATCCATGCCTGTCCGATGCCACTGCCGGTTCCACCTCATGGCCCAGGCGTGGTAATCAATGGGAGTGCCAGCGTCATGATCAACAATCTGCCCGCCTGTCGGGTTGGCGATACACTCATTGAAGCGCTTGGTCCGCCGAACAAGATCGTCAAGGGCTGTTTCACGGTCTTGATTGGCTGACGCGAAATGCCCGAATTGAAGCGCAGCCCGCGACTTTTGCATTATCGTGATGGCTCTTAGAATTAAGAAATACCAGATGGAGCATCTGGCTAACGATGGAATGACAAGCAGGATTATTGCCACGTTACGCGAGAAGTTCCCAATGGAGATCGATGCGGAAGACTCGCAACGACTCTCCCAAACCGTCCGAGAGCAGATCATCCTGGCGCGCCGGCACGGTTTTGCAAGCGAATACGGAGTGGCGACGTTCGTAGCCACCGCCTGGATGCTTGGCCTCGGGTTCGACAAGAAGATCCCGGCCGTTGCCGAGTGCTTGGCCCGGGAGGACATGTCCGAGGAGGACAGAGCCCTCTGGCTCGAGCAGTTTTGCGTATTGCTGTTCACCAAGTTAGCGGAAGGCTAATCTCGCCATGTCTTGGGGAAAAGTTTTTTCGGATGCATGGAACTCCGCTAGCGATACTGCCAAAGCGGCGGCGAAAGGCGCGATGGAAAGCATGGATGCGGCCGCCGATCTGGCGGTAGACATTGCCAAAACGACAAAACAGGCCGCGACAGACTTTGTTGACTGGGGAGTCGATAAGGCGAAGGATTTCGGACAAGCAACGAAACGCATGGCGACTGAGCTAGCCGATAGAGGCACCGACACGGCTAGGGCGATCAGAGACAAGGCCGTCGATACTTATCATGCAGTTAAAAGAGACTTTTCCCTCAGCCGAGCTTCCAATGCCCCCGTGCAGGATTGCCCGCTCGCCGAGCAGAAATTAGGAGACCTGGATTGCCCCGGTTTGGTCCAGCAGAAAGATAAGCTCGCCCAAGCCCAGGCCAAGGCAAAATTGGCCAATGCGGTGTATCAAGAACCGGGACGGCAGGACTTGCCGCAAGGCTGGAGCCGGGCGACGGACGACGACCTGAGAGATCTCGGCCTGACGGATGCGAAGGGAAGGAGGCTGACAGAGATCCCGGACAGCGACTTTCGGGCTGATGTCTTCAAGGGGCCTGACGGGAAATATGTCGTGGCATTCAAGGGTACGACGTTCACCTCCTTGGAGGATTGGAAGAACAACGTCCAACAAGGAACTGGCAATCCGGCCCAATACTATACGAGGGCCATGGAAATCGCCGATCAGGTCAATGCGAATCAACCGGACAATGTTGAATATGTCGGCCATTCACTTGGTGGCGGCCTAGCCTCGGCGGCGGCGGCAATGTACGATTCGCCCTCAACAACGTTTAACGCCGCCGGTCTGAACGACCAAACACTGCTTCGAACCGGAGTCGTCCCAAGTTCCGACAATACCGATGCCTATTATGTAGAAGGCGATATCTTGAGCGCGTTGCAAGACAACACCTTCGGGTTGGCAGCGCAAGGGGCCGGTGAGCGAATCCCTCTGTCGCCGGCCGATGCCATAACATGGGGCGATGTCAAAGCTGGAGCGCTCGCTGGAGCAGTGTTGGGGCCAGTCTTCGGTGCCGTCGCTGGAGCTGGGACCCGAGGCGTGAGGCTCCACGGGATGGGCTCGGTAGAGGATGCGCTCGCAAAGCGCATGGATCAAATCGACCTGTTGCGGGAGCATAAAGGGTGTAACTAGTCATGATGAAAAGTTTTATCTCCACAATCTTTTTCGTCATGATCAGCATGGTAACGGGCTGCACCCAGGCAGACCGATCAGATGCCGGAGGACGCACACAGATGGCCGATGAGCGAGCGAATGACCCTAATGCCTTGAACAAAGCGGGCGATCCCATCATCTTTGACGCCATTGACAGAACGGAATTAACACAAGTGCAACGCCTTGTCGAATCCGGTGCGGATATCGAGAAACAGGGATTTGGCAATCAAACGCCAGCGCTGCGAGCGGCTTCCGCTAGACAATGGGACATCTGCTTATACCTTCTAAACCAAGGAGCGAATGCGACTGTTGTCGATCACAGCGGTATAACGATTCCCTATCTAGCCTTCAACTCCAACATCTTGCCGACCTCGTACCAGGGACGCTATTTGGCCGAGGTCAAGGAATTCCTTGTCCAGCGTAACTTGGATGCGCTGAATATCCCGCCGAAACGGGTGAGGGAACTCAAAAGCTCGGGTGCCTGGCCACCCAAGGCGGTGTCTGCGAGATGACGAGTCGACCTACGTGAGATATCACCGCCTGTGACGAGAGCCGGACGGACATCGATGACCCGCAAGCGTCAGTCGCCCTCTAATTGCTCAATGCGCTTCTCGAGCAATGCTTTTGTTTCCTCG
>NZ_JAYESN010000297.1:0-3253 GCF_034860625.1 Lamprobacter sp. | reverse complement strand
GCGTTGGCTCCACAGGTACCCTGATCTTCAGGTTAACTTGATGTGGGATGAAGCGAGAGAACTCAACACATTTAACGCCCAACCCAACGCCCCAACAGCTCCTTGAACGCGCGCCCGCTGTCCCTCAGCGCTGCCGCATCCGGCACGTACCGCAGCAGGTTCATGGGCATCTCGATCACCTCGAAATCCGTCGGTGCCGGCACCACGCGCAGGCCCGCTCGCTCGAATCGCGCGCGGGCGCGGGACATGTGCAGGGCCGAGGTTACCAGCATGCACGCCTCGATCCCATCGGCCTGCAACAGCGCAGCCGTGGCCGATGCGTTGCTCACGGTTTTGGTGCTGAGCCCCTCTAAACGAATCGCCCGGTCGGGGACACCCAAATCCAGCAGGAATCCGCGCATCGCCTCCGCTTCGGAGCCATCTCCACTGGGAACCTGGCCACCCGAAAACAGTCACCTGCCGCCATCTGCACATGCAAACACTGCGATGGCAATGATCGCCCGAATTCTGGCCGCCAGTGATCAGGCACCAGCTGTGGCTCGCCGCCGGTCACTTGCCAGCTGAGAGTCTGGCCATCCGGCAGGCGCAGCTCACCACCGTTGCCCTGGATCGATGCCTTGACCTCTGGATGCAAATGAAAGCGCGCGCTCGCCGAGCGATAGCGACCGTCGATGCGGTCGGTCACCAGCAGGCTTTCGTCGCTCAGCGTCCACGCTCGGCGATGCACCGGCTTGCCCGGCAGGCGGCGGTAGCCGTCATGCGCTGATGAGGCCGCGAGATGCGGGGTCAGAGATAACCCGGTCCGTAGCGGGTTTGCATCGGCAGCAGAAACCAACGGATCTCGCGGCTGACGCTTCTCCGCTTCAGTAGGTTGGATTGACTGCGCTGACACATCAAACGGTCGCGCGCGACGAGCGACGCGAAAACCGCCCCAAACCTCGCTGGAGTCGGCACTGTCGATCTGCACCGTGCTGTGGGCCGCAGTGCCGCGCTCCGCCAGTCGCTCGGGGCCGCTACCGTAGCGCGAGGTGCCGCCGTTGACGATCACCCGCTGGCCGAATAGCGAGAATTCGAATGAGAGCGTGTCGGCATGAGCATGACCCGGCAAGTAGTCTGGGCCGATCGGCGCGCAGTCCAGCAGCGCCACTGCTTGGCCAGCTTCGAGGCGGAGGTAGCCGCTGTCGCGCAGCCAGATTAGCGTTGGCGTGGATCGCGGCGGACCATCCTTGACTTGGTTTTGGGGTTCGCCGGCGTTGCCACGACCGCGCAGCGACTCAGCGTAGTGCGCCAACTGACGCTGCGTCGACGCAATTCCGAAAGCGGCGTCATTGAAGAAGCTGATCTCGCCGTCGGGATGTGTCATGGCCGCGAGCCAGTGTTGCATGGCAGTGGCCTTTGATTCACACAGTTTCAGCAGTCCGGCATCAAGTGTTCCAGGATACAGCTGACCCAGTCGCAGGAGATCCAGCACATCCTCCAGTAGGATGGCGTGATACATCGGGCTACGCTCGAAGTGTCCGCCGTCGGGCAGGATTTGTTCTTGCAGCTCACGCCTGAGCAGCCGTTGGCCTTGGCGCAACCAGCGCTCGGCTTCTGGGCCAACGAAGAAGGCCCCGGCGAAGACCAGGGCCTTGGTGTTAGCGAACAGATGATTGCCGAGCAGGTGGTGCTCTAGGCGTCTTCGAAGCCAATCGGCTTGAGTAGCTAGGCTTTGAGTGATTGCGGCATGCTCGATGAGATCCTGAGCGCCTGCAGTGCGCGGATGATGGGCGCGACCTTCATGAAGTTGGGGCGAGCGCCCGCGATGATGTCGATCAGCATCGTTATCCCTCAGTTCCTGTTCCCGTCAGGCCCCATCGGCCGATTCATCATCAACGATCTGCCTGATGCGCAAGGGCTGGCTCTCCAATTCTGTTTCATCGAATCGGCACACCACAGAGAGACTCGACTCATCGTCAATCTGGTATGGAGACAGCACAGCAACAATAGCGATGCGCGCGTTTTGTTCGGTGGAGGCCAACTCGTAAGACTCAGATAAGTCATCTGTCTTCAGCAGACAGTGATCCCCTTGCATAATGCGAAAGTCAACAGAACCACAGGCCTGAGCCTGCGGCAGCCTCAAGGTCGCCACCACGCACAACTTTGGCAACACCGCCGGCAGGTGCCTGACCAAAAGATCCCCCGAGTAAACACCAATCAGACTCTGCTTGTTTCCGATCTCCTGGCGAACATCGTCACAGAAAACGACCTCAAGCTGCGGTCCGCTCATGACGGCATCTCGCCGTTTGCCGCGATTGCTCGATCAATCGTACTGACATCCACCGCAAGCGCATCCGCAAGCTTCCGCACAGTGGACAGCCGCGGATCATCCAATCCCGACTCGATACGCGACAGGCGCGATTGTGAGGTTCCTAGACGTTCGGCTAGCGCCCGTTGAGAGAATCCACGACTCATGCGCAAGGCCGCCAAGGAGGCGTCGGGATGCACCGTCTTTGCTAAGCGCTGGCGAGCCTTGGCCAGTGCCTCGGCACGTTTGGGATTGCGTTCCAACTCCGCCTCCCGTTCCTCGATCGACCTGAAGGCGGGAGGCTGCGGCGGATGGACGATCGCCGCCTCCAAGCGCACCACATCCCCACCCGACGTCGTGGCTGAATCTTCACTCGTGATCCAGCGAATCAGATCAGGCCGGGATTCCCAGTGCTTGGTAAGCCTGGACGATTCGTTGGGTGAAAGCATGGTTTGGCTCATAGTCGAAGTCCCTCGGCACGATGCCCAAGATGTAGTAGCGTCGCTGAATGCCGTGAAAGGCGTAGATGATCCGGTGTGAGGCAGCGCTGCCCGGAACATCGAACAACTTCAGCCGCCAGAGGCCGAAGCGTTTCCACAGAGCGGCCCAACGCTGTACTTCAAAATCCATGCCCGGTTCGTAGCTGCGATAGCGATGTTCGAGCAGGCGGTCCAGCACCGCATGGGACGACGCCGCCTCCTGCAGGAAGACATCGATGGTGGCGGCCCCGTCTTCGTCGACCTCATACAGCCTGTCGAGATCCCTTTCCGCATCCTCATGGATGCTCATGCTGTAGCTGCCGGCAGGAGAGTATTTCATACCGTTCTCGGTATCGCCAAGTCCAATTTCAAGCTGCTTGTCGCACGGCCTGGGCTACGACTGCGCCACCTCAATCGTCACCCGACTCACCTCCAAAATCTCCTCCAGCGGAATCGGTGCCGGGCCGCCCGCGCGCAGCGCGTGCAT
>NZ_JAYESN010000296.1:0-3273 GCF_034860625.1 Lamprobacter sp. | reverse complement strand
CCCGAGCATCTTCGGATAGGCGGTCTGGCAGCCCGAGCGCTGTTTCAGCCGCCGCGCGCCGGTGAGGTGATCGGCATGCACATGGGTCTCGAGCGTCGCCATCAGCGTCAGCCCAAGGTCCTTGAGCACCTGCAGATCCCGCTCGACGGTATCGATGACCGGATCGATCAGGATCGCCTGACGATTTTGCTCACAGGCGATCAGATAGGTGTAGGTGGCGGAATCGGATTCGAACAGCTGCTTGAAGATCATGCGGGAGAGGCCTCTGGATCGGGTGGGATGGCCTCATTATCGTCGCTGGGTCACGCGCGTTTCCAGGAGACGGCTGAGAAAAGATGGCATTTACTACTGAACCGACGGCTTACGAGAAAACCATCCTGTCCGATCTGCAGGGCGCTTGGCAGTGCCTGCGCGCTGACGTGGCGGCCAACCCAGGGTTTGAAGGCTGGGAGCGCGCGCTGTTTCACATCGATGAGGCCATGAGCTGGGAAGCCGTTCGCGACCTTCGACAGATGCAACGCAGCTTGATCCTCGTGCGCAACATCCTTCAGCAAGGCGCTGAGGTCCCGCTGGCCGTGACGGAATCCTTGGACGCTGTGAACGAACTCATGGACGAGACGCTGGATGCGCTCGCGCAGGGTGAGATCGGTTGAGCTGACCTCGCTTCAGCCCTGAGTCCGCTCAAGCCTCGTTGACCACGGATGCCGCGCCCACCCGCAAACGCCTGAACAGCAGCAGCGCGCCGATCAGGAAGGCGCACTCGATCGCAAAGGCACCGCCATAGGCGAGCAGCGCCACCTCGCCGGTGAGGTGATTGAGCCCATCGACCAACCCGGCACCGAGCAGGTTGGCCAGCGCGCGGCCGAGCTGGAAGCCCAAGCCCCAGACGCCGAGCAAGAGTCCGGCGCTTTGCGTACTGGTGAAGTCCACCGTCTGCGCCAACAGGCTGGCCGCGGCCAGTCCGGTGCTCAGTCCAAGCCCGAGCACACAGCGCTGCAGCAACAGCGGCTGCTGCAGCATACCGGCCAGCACCACACCGGCGAACAGCGGCATCAGCAACACGATGCCCAGCCGGTACAGCCGTGCCAGTCCCAGCCAGGGGATCAGCACCAGGCCAGAGACCAGGATCGCCGCCAGCGCCCCGAGGCCCCAGAACATCGTCAGCTGCGTGGTCGCGGCCACATCCATGCCCAGCACCAACCCGGCATAGGGTTCCATCAGCACATCCTGCATCTGGGTGCCGAGCAGGGTCAGCGCGATCACCGCTAGGAACAGCCGTGCTTTACGGATCGTTCCAGACCAGGCGCCGGAAACGCGGCCAGAAGGCCCCTGCGCGCGCCTGCTCGGCGGCCTCGCGCAGCCGGTCACTGCGCGGCTCCTGGCCGAGGGTGGCGAGCACCGAGAGCACCATCGCCAGCAGCGCCAGGATCAGCACCACCAGCACCAGGCGCTCGGCACTGTAGGGACGCAGGGCCAGTCCAAGCAGTCCGGCGCCAAGCACCATCCCAAGCAGCTTGACGACCTCATAGAGGTTCACCGCCCGCGAGCGCGCCACGCCGGCGGCAAAGCGATCGGTCAGCAGCGCCTGAAAGGTATTGCCGGTGAGATTGCGCCCGATGCCATAGAGCAGCAGCCCGAGCAGGATCAGCGCCGCGGTCGGACTGAGCGGCGCCGGGGTGCGCACCACCAGGGCGACCGACAGCGCGACCCCGATGCCGGCTAGGAGTGCGCCGACGATCAGATAGGGCTCGCGGCGACGACCGCCGAGCGGATAAGCATCGGACAGATGCCCCAGCCAGATCCGCACCGGCGAGATCAACAACGGGATGGCTAAGAACAGCCCGGCCAGGATCACCGGCAGGCCAAGCTCGATCACCATCACCCGGTTGATCACGCTGCCGGAGAGGATCGAGAGCAGGGTTAAACTCAGCGGCAGCCCGGCGAGGCGGATCAGCGCTAGTGGGCGGTTCAGACTGCGGCTCACTGCACCGCGAGCACGGCCGTCGCCAGCGCCTTCTGGATCTCGGTGACGTTATCGGCACCGCGCAGGGTCTTTGAGACCGGCTCGCTGGCCCCCGAGACCCACACCTTCAGCTCGGCATCCAGATCGAAATGCCCGGCGGTCTCGACCGAGAAGCGGGTGATGGCCTTGTAGGGGATCGACAGGTACTCGACCTTCTTGCCGGTCAGCCCCTGTTTGTCGATCAGCAGCAAGCGGGCATTGGTGAAGATGAACTGATCGCGGATGACCTTGAAGGCGACCTCGATGCTCTCCTCGGCAGCGAGGATGGGTTCGAGCTCATCGGCGAGCTGGGCGGGATCGATGGTGGAGGCGTTGCCAAGGAGGCCGCTCAAGAGTCCCATGTGATGGCTCCATCGGTGGTGTTGTCGCGTCACAGCTGACGCTCGCTCAGGCATGGACCTGTCATGTTGATCTTAACCCGTCTCCTCGCCCGGCATCCCTGCAATGACTCTCCCCGGCGGAGCGAGCCGTGCCCGGAGCTGGTGTGTTCCCCGAGCAGGATCAAGGAGCATCAAGTCACTGCCGCACATCGCACTCGCTGCCGATCCCTGACCGCGAGCCTGCTGTGCGCAGCATCCAGCAGCCGATCAAGGCACCGGCTGGAATGGTCAGCCAGCCAAAGAGTGCAAGGCTAAACAGGCTGAAGACGATCGCCCCGATGATCCCCTGCAGCGGGTTCATTGGCGGCTCACCCTGAGAGGCCCCGCCGGTGAGCCAGCTGTGATCGAGCCAGGCACCCAGGATGAAGAGCCACCAGCAGAGCAGGTGTGAGAGCAGTCCTGCGAGCGCGCCCGTGAACAGACCCACTCGGCAGCCTGTGGTCTGGCGCCGCTCAACCCGCCAGCGCCAAAGCCCGAAGCCCGTGACAAAAGCAGCAGTGCTCGAGTACACAAAGAAGAACGCCCAACCGTCGCCGATGGCTGACCAGGAGACATAACCACCCACAGCCAGCCCCACCAGGGCAAAGCATGCGGCAAAGTGCAGGCTGCTGGAGCGCGGCGGCCAACGCCGTGTGTTCGAGATCAAACTCTCCAAGGCACCCAAGTCCTCGCGTGGCTTCTATCAGCTCATCGAGGATATCAAGCCTGATAGCGCAACGGTGGGTGATCGCGCCCATCGACGAGCCCTTCGCGTCCAGTGCCGGGGTTTGGGCGATGGACCCTGGCTCGGCGATCGCAAGCTGGCGATGACGCCGAGCGCATGGCGATCCGAGACCGTCAGCAAGACCGCTGCGCGATCGAGGCCACCAG
>NZ_JAYESN010000295.1:0-3292 GCF_034860625.1 Lamprobacter sp. | reverse complement strand
GACCATGCTAGCCCATGCTAGCCGAGAACCTAGAGACCTGGGCACAACGCGAGCGTCAGGAGGGCGAGGAGATCCGCATCCTGCAAGGCGGGCAGCGCTTCTTTGCCGAACAAGACCCGCTGGTGCTCTTTGAATGGAAGCATGGCAAGCAGCCCAACACCGGCCTGCTCGAAGCCTTCGCCGCGCTGGGCTACGACCGCTATCGCTTGGTGCCGGGCCTGCAAGGGCTGACGCCGGTGGCCGAGGACGAGGCGCTGGATGGCTACCAGCTCAACCTGTTCGCCTGCAAACCCAGCCGCGCCGAGCAGCTTCGTGCGAACGGGTGGCTATTGACCAATGCCGACCTAGACCAGGCCGCGCCAGCGCCGACAGGTCGCTGGGTCGAAGCGTTGGCTGACTATCCCTATGTGCCGGTATTACACGCCGATGGTCAGATGCTAGCGACCTGGCAGGGCCAGGAGCGCAGCGCCGATCTCCACTAGCCAGCTTATGAGCAAGCGCTCAATGCCTATCTTAGTGCGGGTAACCTGGCTGAGACCCTGCCGGCACGCTGGGCTTGGCTGCGCGCAAGTCGCGAGCAGTTGGAGTCTCTGCACCAGCACCGCGACCGCCATCTAGCGACCGAGATGCTTCGCATCCGGGTGCTGGAAGCGAGTGGACAACGCAGCTCCGCTGTCCAGGTCAACGCTGAACTGACCAAGCTGCTGGAGAGCAACCCGCAGATGCGCTTCGATCGTCCATTTCTGCCGCCACTGATGTCTTATGATCAGCGCCCGCCGCAGGGCGGCTTCGCCGCTTGGCTAGAAGCCGCGATCCTTGAAGGATTGGAGGAGCGGCGCGCGTATTCATCTTATTTTCATCGGGATGGACGGCTGCTGCAGCGTCTGGTTCGCAACCCGAACCGCAGTTTGGCTATGGATCGACGCCGCGCTTTGTTGGCGATGTTAACCGAGCAACAGGTGAGGCTAACGGACGAGAGTCTATTGCGTACCACTGAGCTATCGACGGACCATCGTAACGCTGCCTGGTGGCACGGATTATCATCCCCCTGTTGCCAGCAGCGCGCCAGCAAGTCTGTTACCTCCGACGCCCCTTCGGGGGGGCGCGGAGCTGGCCGTCTTCCAAGGCGCGGGCACCTGTCTGGACAACGTACTCATGATCTGGACCGAAGTGGAATTCATCCCGCTTTACGAAGACCAACCGCTGTTTGCGGAGGTCGATCAGTTTCTGCGATCCCAAGGCTTTCTGCTGCACAGCTTTACCGGTATTGCAACGCGCCGCTACAAGGCGTTCGCTCAAGCATGTCCGCAACGACGCCCGCGCCGTGGGCAAGCCATCTGGACCGATGCCATCTATGTGCGCGACTTCCGCCATCTCGAAGCGCTCTCGAGCTTGAAACTAAAGAAGCTCGCGGTGTTGCTCGATCAGGTTGCGGGTGCGGATGATCTCTGTTTCGAGGTGTTGCAGCTCCTCGATGCGCGCGAGGGGACGACATTGGCTCCAGGATATCTTGGTCGTATCCAATGATCAGTAGTCGTCAGGCTTGAGCAATAGGTGTTGAGGGGGAAAACCAACAGTCGCTCAGCTGGATCGTAGGTTGACATTAAGCAGATGCCAGCATGGCTCCTAGACGCTGAGTTCACTTGGCTTGGTAGCGCGAAACTGTTTCCTCTGGAGGATGGCGTCTTGAGCGATGACTGCCAAGACGGATCTAAAAATAATTCTCGGCGACTGTCAGGGTCATGGAACTATTCGGTTTGATGTGAAGAAGGCATGATTGATTACAGCGTTTTTGAGATCGCAGCGCTGGCGGATTACGACCACCTTGAGCAGGCGCTGGCGCAGCTCTTCCCTGAAGCCGAGCATGGATTGCTGATCGACGAGCTGAAAGACCGGCTTGGGCTGACCTGCGGTGCGGTATTACTGGAAGCTCCGTATCGGGATTTTGATCATTCGAGCGTATTTGCGCTCTTTTACGCCAAGAAACATCGGCAGCCGTCACGTGATTGCGTCCGGCTGCATCTGTTTGCCGGGGCGGATTTAGCCGCCGAGCAGTATATCGGCAGTTATGTGGTGCGCGATTCGCGCATCGACAGCCGTGGCCGGGCGTTACTCGACCCGGCGTATCTGATTGAAACGGAGCGCGCTTACCTGCTCGGCGTGGAGATGACCGCACATCTGGCAGGAACGCCGCTGCCGAAGCGCGTCTTCCCATGGATGGCGCAGGATACGGATATCGCGGTCTGCGCCCATGTCGCGGTCTGGGCGATTGTCAATTACTACGGCTTCAAGTATCCGGAATATTGTCGCCGCTCGATTGGGATGATTGCGGAGCAGACGCCGCCGGGTCTGGGCCGACGGGTGCCGTCGGAAGGTCTCGACCTGCTGCAGGTTTCGGATCTGCTCGCAGCTAACGGCTTTTTCCCGCTGATTCTGAGTAAGGACATCCTGGGCGAACCGGAGTTTTTCCGCGCCGTCTTCTCCTATATCGAGTCAGGTATCCCGATGGTGGCGGCCATGATCGGTCGGCAACATGCGGTGACGATCATGGGCCATGGTCCGATCGATGAGGCAGCGCTGTCAGCGGCAACGGGTTGGAGTTTCCATTCGGATTTTATCAACGACTTGTTCGTGGTTGACGATAATCGCTTGCCCTATAACCGGCTGGTGCGGGTGGTGGGGGCGAGTGACGCGGCGAGTTTTGCCGATCTTGATCATGTGATCGTGCCGCTGTCGGAGAAGATGTACCTCAACGCGAGTATCGTGCATGAGCGGGTGTTGGGCATGCTGCAGGCAGGTGTCCTTGCCGTTGACGCGCCAGCGGTGCTGCGGATCTATTTGACCTCGAATCGCTCGCTGAAACGCGAGCTTCAGGCCAATGAACACATGGATGCGGTTCTGAAAAAGGTGCTGACGCAGCTGGAGCTGCCGCGCTTTGTGTGGTGTGCGGATATTGCAAAGCCGCAGCAGTATGCGAGTCAGCTAACGGGCGCGCGCATCCTGATCGATGCGACGGCTGGTACTTATGAGCGCGATCCCTGGCTGTTCTGGCATGACGCCAACGGGCTGCGTTATCGCAGCGGCAGCGAGATGGTGGCATTGGATGTACCGCTGGCGCCCTATGACCTGTATCGAAACAATCTAACGGAGGTGAACCGAGCATGAACTTCAAACACCTGGTCGATGAGCAGGCGCGCGCGCCGCAGCCGCAAGCGCGCCAGGTCCATTCGCTGTCGAACGAGACGTATCAGGAACTCTGCAAGCAGGGGCTGGACGCACGGGTGCGCGAGCT
>NZ_JAYESN010000294.1:0-3314 GCF_034860625.1 Lamprobacter sp. | reverse complement strand
ATGAACCCTGTTGGTGCAGGCCGCGAGCATGCCGCTGGTGCTGCGTTGGCTGCGCCCTTGAGCCGGCATCGAAGCGACCACTACCACCGCCGCCACCACCACCCTCATCTTCTCGTAGCGCGGAGCGCTGCACGGCACTGGCACCTGCATCAGTGCCGCTCGCGGACAACACAGGCCGTTGATCCGGCCCTCGATCGTTGTCTCGGCCAGCGCGAGCGTGCTGCTCAACAGGGCAATGAGGCCAAGACTGGCTGCCAGGCGGCCGATGCGTCGTTGAGGCGGTCGCTGTGTCGACATGGCGCATCGTCTCTTAACCACAGAGAGGGGGGTTGGCTCAGCAACCGTTCACACCATAGGCCGACTTCGGTGGGTCAGCATCGCTGCGGTCATCGGACTCGCCCTCGCCCTCGCGATGCGCGTCATCCTCGTCGTCTGCATCGTCCAACAGCAACGCCGCCTTGAGGCTTGCCTCGAAGGCCAGGGCCCGCTTTAACGCGCGTGCACAAGTGGCGCACTGCGCCGCATGGGCTTGGAGCTCGGCTTGTCGTCCTTGCGGATCGACCAACAGTTGCCGGCGAAAGGAGAGACAGTTCATGGGTTGAGCCCTCTGCGCGACGCGGGTAGCGCTTGGAATACCGGATGAAGACCCGCCGCGCGCAGCTGATCTTTCGTGCCGATGACCAGCGGCTGATGACCGCACTGCAGAGAACCATCAGAACCAAAACTCCGGATACCGGCGTCCGCGAGCCAGGTTATTGACCAGCAGCGCGACCAGCAGCATCAGCAGCGCGCCGAGCGTGACCGGGATCAACACGAACAGATAGCCCATCGCATGCACCTGCTCGGAGCCAATCACCGCGATCAGCGCGGTCGCGCCACCGGGTGGATGGAGGGTGCGGGTCAGATGCATCATCGCAATCGCGGTCGAGACCGCTAGCGCCGCCGCCAGCCAGGGCAGCAGCGCCCCGAGCAGCAGCCAGGCCGAGACACCGATCAGCGCCGAGATGGCATGGCCACCGATCAGATTGCGTGGTTGCGCCAGCGGACTGCGTGGGGCGCCGTAGAGCAACACCGCCGAGGCGCCGAATGAACCGATGAGGAGCAGGCCGTCTGTTGGTGTGAGTCCGATGGTCTCGAGCCAGACGGCCGGATTCGTCCCCTGGGTGCTGATCGCCTCGTTCAGCCAGGCCAACAAGGCGATGCCAAGGAAGCTGCCAAGCCAGGACCAGATCACCTCGCGGTTGTTGACCCGAGGCGGGGCATCGCGCGTGGAGCCGCGCAGCTTGCGCAGATAGCCAGCGACCGCGCCGGCCAGGCGCTGTCCCAGACCGAGACGCCGCTGCTGATGCGGGGCGGTGATGCGCAGATGCGGGTGGTGAAGATCCTGTAGGGGTCTGCTCGGCGTCATCATCCCTCCTCGTCTGTCCTCCTGGGGGGGCAGCCGCTCAGCGGCCGCGCGGTTCTATAAGCTAGCCCTGATATTGAGTTCAGGCAAACGAAAGTTATTTGACTTTGGTATCGTTTTTTTCGATAGTAAGAGTCTGCCTCTAGCAAACAAACAACAACCATGGTCGACGCAGGAAAACAGCATGCCTAAGCATCAAATCGACGAGGAGCGCGAAGAGCGTATTGCGATGGAAGTGCTGGTGGATACCTACACCGATGAGGAGGCGGTTGCGGGTTGGTCCTGTTATCTCGGCGACAAGCTGTCCTTTCCATTCCAGGCCCGCTGTATCAAAGAAAGTCAGCGCTCTCCCCTCAAGCTCGGAGAGTTCGTGCAGGTGCTCGCGATGATCAACGACGATGAGTGTCTGGCCGATATGGCGGTCGAAGTGGCATGGGCCGGGAGAACATGCGGCATTCCGCTCTCGCATCTGCAAGGCATCGATGTGGATGAGCACACAGCGGAAGCCATCGCCGATTGGCACTACTGGCTGGCCACCGGCAATCGGCTCTAACGCTTTTTGATATGAACGGCTTGCGCAGACGCTGCTTGGACAAGCGTTGATGGATATCGACCAGGTCAAGACCTTCCTCGCGGTGGCCGCCCATGGCAGCTTCCTTGAGGCCGCCGCGCAGGTGCATGTCACCCAATCAACGGTGAGCGCCCGCATCCAGAGCCTAGAGCAGCAGTTCGGAGCGCGCCTGTTCGTGCGCAATCGCGCCGGCGCCAGCCTGACCCATGCCGGCGAACGTTTTCTTCGCCACGCCAAGACCCTGCTGCTGACCTACGAGCAGGCGCGCCACGAGGTGGGTTTGCCGAGTCGCTTCCGCGCCAGCCTCACCCTGGGCGCGCGCATTGCGCTCTGGGACAGCCTGCTGCCGCGCTGGATCGGCCGCCTGCGCAGCCACATGCCGGACATCTCGCTCAACACCGAGATCGGCTTCGAGGAAGACCTGATGCGCCGGGTCATCGCCGGCACCATGGACTTGGCGCTGATGTACAGCCCGCGTCAGGCCGCTGGCATCCAGGTCGAGTACCTGTTCGACGAGACCCTGATCCTAGTCGGCCCAGACCCCGAGCGGCGCGCGCTCGATGACAGCTATGTCTATGTCAACTGGGGGCCGACCTTCTTCGCCCAGCATCGCCAGGCCTACCCGGAGCTGGAACGTCCGGCGCAAACGGCCAACATCGGCTGGCTCGGGCTGCAACTGATCCTCGCCAACGGCGGCACCTGTTTCGTGCCGGAGCGGGTCGCGGCCTCCTATCTCGAAGGCGGTTGTCTACAGCGCATCCATGACAGCCCGAGCCTGCGGTTGCCGACCTATGTGGTCTATCCGACTGCGGGCAGCCGGGACGTCGTTGACGCAGCATTAGAGACGCTCCGTGCGCTGATCCGCGCTGAGCATGGTGAAACTGAGTAGGGCTGAAGCTGAAGCGATAAGGCGGAGACCAGCTCGCCGTCCTAATCCCGCGCCACCGGCAGCCCAGCATGGCGCCACTCGGGCAGGCCATCGGCCAGGCGTCGAGCCTCGAAACCGGCTTCGCGCAATGCCGCAACCGCCTCGAACGAGAGCACGCACCAGGGACCGCGGCAGTAGGCGACGACCTGACGCTCCGGCGGTAGCTCCGCCAGTCGGGTCTTGAGTTGGTCCAACGGGATATTGAGGGCACCCGGCAGATGGCCCTGGCCGAACTCCTCGGGCGGGCGCACATCGAGCACCGTCACCAGCCCATCCTGCGCCTGCGCCAACAGCTCTGCCGCCGGCATGGGGTCGAGCGCATCACGCTGCAGCAGATACTGCGCCATCAGCTCAGCGACCGCATCGCTGCGATCCTGGGCGATGCCGCGCAGCGCGGCGAGGGCATCCAG
>NZ_JAYESN010000293.1:0-3349 GCF_034860625.1 Lamprobacter sp. | reverse complement strand
GGCACCGGACCGCTCGGTCAGGCCGGCATGGGCGGCAAGATCAACAACCATTACTGGCAGCGCGTCGGCATCCCAGTGCTGATGTCGGCGGTCAGTTTCGGCACCGAAAGCTGGGCGCGCGAGCAGCTGACCAGCGATCAATCGCAGTGGATTGAGCAATCCACCAACGACAGCCTGTCGACGGTCTTCGCCGAATTCGCCAAGATCAAGCCGACCCTGCACAAGCATCAAGGCGCAACCATCAACATCCTGGTCGCGCGCGATGTCGACCTCGCGCCGGTCTACCAACTCGTGAAGCGGTGATCAGCATGCACAGCGACAACACCGCCCGCCATCTGCTGCACGATATCCTCGGACCGATCCGCCCGATCCTGGCCCGCGACGATGTCACCGACCTCTGCATCAATGGCCCTGGCACCCTCTTCATCGAAGGCGCACAAGGTTGGGAGCAAATCCCCGCCAACAACCTCAACGCCGCCTGGCTGCAAGGCTTCGCCAAAGCCGTAGCCAGCTACATGTCGGCCAGCATCAGCGAGCGCTCGCCGATCCTCAGCGGACACCTGCCGACCGGGGAGCGCATCCAGATCGTGCTACCCCCGGCGGCTGAAGAGCCCTCGATCACCATCCGCCGACCCAGCCATGTCACCTTCAGCCTCGATCAGCTTGCGGAGAAGGGCGCCTTCGATCTGGTCGTCCCTGCACACAGTGAACAAGAGGCGGTAGGAAAAGAAGAGGTTCAATCCGTCCGCGCTCGATTGGCAGGCTGGTCCGCCGCCGACCAAGCCAGTGTCCCCAGCATCCTGCGCGAGATCGTCGCCCACCGGCTCAACGTCATCATCTCCGGCGCCACTGGCTCGGGTAAGACCACCCTATCCAAGGCGATGATCGCCGAGATCCCCCACGACGAGCGCCTGATCGCCATCGAAGACGCCAAGGAGCTGCAGTTTCCACAAGCGAACACTGTGCGCCTGTTCTTCAGCCGCGACGGCGCCGGCATCTCCCCCGTGACGGTCAAAGACCTGCTGGTGTCCTGTCTCCGCATGAAGCCAGACCGGATCATGCTCGCTGAGCTGCGCGACGACGAGACCTACTTCTATCTGCGCAACGTCGGCTCCGGCCATCCGGGCTCAATCACTACCGTGCACGCCAACAGCGCCGCCGCGGTCGAGCAGCTGATGCTCATGGTCCGCCAATCCAGCGCCGGCGCCGGGCTGACGCGCGAGGACATCCGCGGCCTGGTGTTCAACCTGGTCGACGTGATCATCCAGATGGAGCGCAAGCGCGTCACCGAGATCCGCTTTCTGCCGAAGCTCCTCGATCAAGACATCAATAGCGCACCGCCTGCAGCCAACGCGGGGTGCGATCTGGAGCAGCAGGCGTGCTGAAGCGCCCAACCAACGCCATCAGATGGGTCATCGGGCTCTCGGTCCCGCTGGGACTGATGTCCTTCCTGCCCGTCGCCTCTTGGGCCTACGCCGAGCTCTCTGACTACAGATTTATGGTCACGACTTGGCTCTCCGGGCTACAGCACGGCCTGCAACCGGATAACTTGCTACTTGCCGGGCTCGCCGGCGGGGCCTCGGCGATCGGCATTCCGGCCTTCGTCGCCTTCGCGCTACTGCCGCCGAAGCCTTTGCATGGCGCCGCTCGTCTAGCCAGAACCGCAGAGATCCGCCGCGCGCGGCTCTATCAGGCCGGCGGTCAGTCGATCCTGCTCGGTCGCCACCATGGCCGGCTATTAGCCTTCAACGGCGACCTGCATCCATTCCTCGCCGCTGCCACCGGTACCGGCAAGGGCGTCGGCTTCGTGGTGCCGAACCTGCTGCACTGGCAAGGCTCAGCCATCGTGCTCGACATCAAGGGCGAGAACTACAGCCTCACCTCGGGCTATCGTGGCCGGGTGCTCGGCCAACCGGTCTTCCGCTTCGACCCCCTGCACGCAGAGGGCAAGACCCACGGCTTCAACATCCTCGATTATGTCCGCGATGGCGACCTGCGGGTCACCGACGTGCAGACAATCGCTGCGATCCTCGTCCACAACGAGAGTCAGGACCCCTATTGGGACAACGTCGCGCGCGATCTCCTGATCGGCCTGATGCTCCTGGTCCTCGAGGCTGGCCCCGACATGGACTGGCCAGTGACCATCGGCCAGGTGCATCGGCTGCTGCGCTCGGAGGAAGAAAGCGGCGAGTATCTCAAGGCGCTAGTCGAAGACCTCGAGCGGCGCGAGATCACGCTCTCCAGCCTCTGCAAGCGCTACATCCTCAGTTTCTGCAACGAGCCAGAGAAGCCGCGCGGATCGATCAAATCCTCCCTGGCCACCAAGCTGACCCTTTGGGCCAACCCACTGATCGACCGCGCCACCGCCCGCAGCGACTTCGATCTACGCCGTTTCCGCCGCGAGCCGCAGTCGCTCTACCTCGCCATCGCCCCAGACGACCTGCAACGGCTGACGCCATTGGTTCGCCTGCTGATCGAGTTCTTCCTCGCCAGCAATACCAAGGCCGGAGAGACGCCCGCAGATGATCCAGCCCTCAAGGTCCCGGTGCTGATGCTGCTCGATGAGTTCTTGAGCCTGGGCCGCGTCGATAAGCTGGTCCATGCGCTCAGCTATGTGCGCGGTTGGGGGATTCGCATCGCCACCGTGATCCAGTCCGAGGCCCAACTGCAGGCGGTCTACGGCCGCGAGCTCGCTGAAGCCTTCATCGACAACCATCGCGCCCGGGTCTACTACCGCCCACCCGTGCATCGGCGCGACCTGGCCGAGGCGATCTCGAAGATCGTCGGCCAGAAGACCGTCAACCAGACCAGCTACAGCTATGGCGATGGCAAACGCTCCAAGCAGGTCTCCAAGACCGGCCAGTCGATCCTCGATGCCGATGAGATCGCCAACCTACGTGATGACGAGACCGTCGTGCTGGTCGAGGGCATCCGACCGCTGATCGGCCAGAAGCTGCGCTACTACCGCGACAAGACCTTCAAGCAACGCCAGCTCAGCGCGCTGCCACTGCCCGCGCCGCTCAAGATCGCCTCCCAAGAGCCGCCCCAGGTCAGCATCCAGCGAGACGGGGAGGGCGGTCTCAATGCCAACGCAGCCGCCGAACAAGGCGTCATCAACAGCATTGAGCGTGCCGAGCCCGACGCACTGGCGTCTGCCCGCGAGATCCGCACCGCCATCGACGCGATCCCGGTCCCGAAAGGCCAGCCCTCAGCCGAAGAGCTTGAGCAGATGGCCAACGCCCTCGCCGAGATCACCCATATCGCCACACCTGAAGCCCTGGCCGCCTTTGCCGAGGCGGCTTAGTCAGCAACTACTCGTCAGGAGTCACCCATGAACGCCGCCCAAAAC
>NZ_JAYESN010000292.1:0-3415 GCF_034860625.1 Lamprobacter sp. | reverse complement strand
GGCCCACAGAGGCTGGTCAGGCTGGCGCATGGTGATGGATCTCTGGGAAACTGTACGGATGAAAAGTGTAGCGCATGACGCACTGGGGAGCAGCATCGCAACGGAGAGTTCGGACTCGGCGGCGCCCGGCTCATTATCGTTCGGCTGCGCTATTCGTGCGCTGACCTTCTTCGTAGGATTTCCCGCGCCGAGCCGACCAGCCGAAGGGGAAGCTGGGTTAGCGCGCGCTGTTGCGACTGCTTGGGCATATCGGCAGGCTTTCGCGGCGACGAACCTGCTTGAAGCTAAGACCCGGAGCTTGCGGAGGGTACGACAGAATGTGGGTGAGGAGCCGTGTTACTGTTTCTCAGCAAACGATTCGGGTGCGCAGTGCCGTGATCCTGGTGCGGAGCGCCGCGCTGTCGTCGGCGAGATGCCGGTGATCGCGATAGTGCTCACGGCTTGTTTCAATTTTGCCGGGGTCTAGCCGTGATATATTCAACGTGGCATTTCAATTGGTTGCGTATATAAGCCGGAGGGCCCCAGAAATAAAGCACATCACTTGGCTTGGATACCGAGGAGTGCATCATCCTCCAAAACGGTTACCTCGACAGGCATTGAGGCCAACCGACATTCAGCGATTCTTTCAGCAACCACGCGGGACAGGAGCGGCCTTAGATTAAGACGCACAGGCGCGCTTCACCGAGGTCGTGCCAATACTGAAGTGGCGGGCGGTCTCAGCGATACTTGCCTTATGCTCTGTACGCCATGCCTACGATTAACAGCGATCCCGTAGTTCAGAATCGGGTATGTGTCGGTATAGGTTGCACCGGGATCGCGTCAATACAGCGCGGGAACGGGAAGACGTCGGTATCGGCCAGTACCCGGACCCACGGGCATGGCGATGATCCGCACACTGGCGGGCTTGGCATCGCAAACCCACGGGTATGTCATGGTCCCTCAAAGGGCGCGCTCACGATTCAATCAAGACTGGCCTCGCATGCTGGCTCCAAGCCCAACACCCGAGCCGCCTTTGCCAGGCGGCGATCGAAACAGGCGAACTGCACCGGTGCTCGAGTCACTTCTGCCAGCGTTCGGGCTGCCGCCAGTTGGACGCTGTCATAGCCGCGCAGCGCAAAGGTCTCGGCATAGTCACCGGCAAGCTCAACCAACGCTTGGGTGACTTCCACGATGACATAATCGCCCCAGTCGGCCCGCAGACGCTGACGCACGGCATCGATGACCTCGGCATCGGGCGGTGTTTCACGCGAGCGCCTGGCCAACGCCGACATCGCCTCGGCCCAGGCCATCCGACACACTGCCAATGACGGGGCGGCTGCCGCTGCAGCGAGCATCTCCTCGGTGAACGGCTCACGCACATAGAGCTTGATCAACGCCGAGGTATCGCAGAACAGGGTCAACCGCGATCCTCCAACACCATCTGGCTGATCGGCGTGCCCTTCGCAGCCAGCTCAAGTGGCGGTTGCAGCGCGGGCTTGCGCACACTCCAGCTCAAAGCGCCTTGAGCAATCGGCTCACGAAGCCCCTCAGCGGTTCCAATCGGCACTCCCACGATTCGGGCAATCAGCTGGTTGTGCGAGGTCACCTCGATGGATTCTCCGGTCTGGGCATGGGATAAGAAGCGAGAAAGATGGGCTTTCAGCTCGCGGACGGCTACCTGCATGGTCGATGACCCTCGATTGTTTGAGTCTACATGATAGCCATAATTTTATTATTTGTAGTCACGAATCCCTCGCCAACACCCGCTTGATCAAGCCTGCGAGGCATCGTTGACCACTGACGCGCCGCTTCTACAAGAAGCGATCCCGTCAGCCAGGAAAGGCACCGGCAGCATTCCCGTGTGAACGGGCCTGACTGGTTGGTCGCCCTATGCTACGATGTAGCTACATCAATCAAAGCGAACACTCGTATGCCCTCTGACACCGTTGTGCGCGCACGCGTCGACCAGCAAGTCAAAGCCGAAGCCTCTGAGGCCCTCGAGGCCATGGGGCTGTCGATGTCTGACGCGATCCGGCTGCTTCTGGTCCGAGTGGCCAAGGACAAGACCTTCCCGTTCGAAATCAAAGTGCCGAACGCTACCACACGGCAAGCGATAGCTGAGCTGGAGGCGGATCAAGGCAAGCCGTTTAACAGTGTTGAAGCTCTAATGGCGGATCTGCGTGAGGACGATTGAGCGCTCGTCTGCCTTCAAGCGTGACTAAAAACGCGAGCGAAAGGTGCAACATCACGCTGCCCTAGATGGTGGGACGCGGCACTTGGTGAACGGGGAAAATGGAGCCTTGAGAACGTCGAATAGCAAACCTTACGGATGAGGGGTTTATGCATGCATGAAATGTAAGCTACTATCGGTCAGGAACGGCATCGCGATGAAAGAACCAATTGATGACTGGCTGCCAAGCGAACTCTGGAAATCCGATTTGTCGAGATGAAAGGGGTTGTTGCGCAAACGAGAACTAGGGCGGTTGGATCTATGGGCGCTTACCATGGAAACGCCGACACAGGCACGCCTACTGCCTAAGGTTGCGCGCACCGTATTTCTACCCGCCTCGAGTTGGCGGTAAGCTTCTGTGTCACATACACGCTCTGGAGGCAGTTGATGGCCAAGTATGCAACCCTGTGCCTCGGCTCCCGGCAGGATGCGGCCACCTGGAACGCCGGCTGCGAGCGGCTCGGCATGACGCAGGCGGCATCCGTCCGCGCTCCCACTCCCTCGCTCTCACAAATCAAGGACGTGTTCGCGTCGGCGGCCGACTGGGTCTATTTCGGCGGCCATTTCGTCGGTGGCGAACTCTACAACGAAGGTCATTCGCTCGGCATCACTTTCCGCGAAAGCAAGGTGGAGATCAAAGCGAACGGAACGACTGAAACGATCGAGCGAGCCGGGAAAGAGTTCAAGCTGACCGAGGTTAAGGTGGTACTTTGGGGCGGCTGCAGCGTTTGCAGCAGCTCCAGCACCATCAAGACTATGCGCAGGCTATTCGGCAACCACGTGATGCTCGGCTTCGCCTCGCTCACCGGCTGGCAGATGGTAGACGCCATGCTGGGCGGTGGCTTCATTAAGAGGCAGCACTTTTTTGCTAACGTCGGAGGAGCGGCGTCGGGCGATCTCGACCTTGTCGCGATGGCGTGGATGGATGCGGCGAAGTGGGGTTACGGCGGCGGCCCGAACGAATCGAAGTTTCGCGCCATCAAACAGAACGGGCAGGAACTGAAGCTCGAGAAGGGCGCAATCGTCGACGGCCGCAATATCTAGTAGCGTTGCGCAATCGCCGCACTTGCACCCACTCAAGCGCTGTGCACGAGGTTGAGTGCCGAGAAAAGATTACTTTTGCTCGGCTTTGGCACTTTTTGGCCCCTCAGGCCGTCGCGGCAAGCTGATCGAGCAAGCGCTCCAAGCGCTGGGATGATATTTGCA
>NZ_JAYESN010000291.1:0-3449 GCF_034860625.1 Lamprobacter sp. | reverse complement strand
GAAGGTGCGCGAGCTGCTCACCACCATGGCGCGTTGGATCAAGGTCGAGGAGAGAGTGACTAGAAGTGAGCAGAGAGTGATTAGGAGTGAGCAGAGAGTAGAAGAGCGCAGCAAGGGACGCGTGACAGCTGATGCACAAGGCACCCCGTCCTCACTCACTCCTCACTCCTCTCAACTCACTACTCATTCTTCCCCACTCACTCCTCACTCCTCTCAACTCACTTCTCACTCCTCTCCACTCAATGCTCTCCCCGGCATCAACATCGCTGCCGGCCTAGCGGTCACGCAGCACAATCAGGCGCTCTACCAGCGGCTGCTGCGCCGCTTTGCCGAGACACAAGCAGATTTTGCCGCTGACTTTGCCGCGGCGATGAGCGCTCGCTCAGAGGACCCTCAGGCGCCAACCCGCTGCGCGCATAGCCTCAAGGGCGTAGCGGCCAATATTGGCGCCGAGGGCGTGCGGCGAGCGGCAGCGGCCTTGGAAGCGGCCTGTCAGGCCGGTGCCGATGATGGGCAGCTGCACGAGTTGGTCGCCGATACCTGCGCGGCGCTGATGCCAGTGCTGGCTGGACTCGAGACGCTGGCGCCTGCGCCCAGCTCCGGGTCCGGGTCCGGGTCCGGGTCCGGGTCCGGGACAGCCTCCACTGCGCTCGATGCGACGACGCAGCCCGCTCTCGATCATGCGGCTTTGGCCAAAGACCTCGCGCAGTTACGGCGCCTATTGAAGCAAGACGATACCGATGCCATCGGACTCGTGCGTGACCTCGCTGAGCAGCTCGGCGCCAGCCAGCTTGGCCAGGTGCTACAACCGCTCACCAACGCGCTCGAGGCCTATGACTTCGAGACAGCGCTGCAAGCGCTTGATGAGGTTGAGAATGCCATTCATGACGCGTGACAAGACCCGACCTCGTCAGGAGCAACGCGCCGGCGCCAGCCTGGACTGGGCGCCGCCGACCCTGCTGCCTTCGTCGTGCCTATTGCTGCCACGCCTGTTGCGGTCAAGCTTGCTGCTGCCACGCCTATTGCTGCCACGCCTGTTGCGGTCAAGCTTGCTGCCGCCACGCCTATTGCTGCCACGCCTGTTGCGGTCGAGCTTGCTGCTGCCGCGCTTGCTGCTGCCGGGCCTGTTGTCGATGCGTTGCCTGACGTCGCTGTGCCTGATGCTGCTGCTCGCGCTATCGCTGCGCCCCGCCTTCGCCCAGGAGCGCATCTTGCGGGTGGTCGGCGACGAGAACTATCCGCCTTATCTGTTCATCAACGCCGAAGGCGAGGCCGATGGCTTCCTGGCCGATCTCTGGCAGCGTTGGTCGCAGGCCACCGGCATCCCGGTGGACTTGCAGCCCTTGCAATGGGATCTCGCCCAGCAGCGCTTGCTCGAGGGCGAGGCCGATGTCATCGAGAACCTCTTCAAGACCCCGCAGCGCCTGCCGCTCTATGCCTTTTCCGAGCCCTACGCCACCCTGCCCGTCGCCATCTATCGCGACCGCTCGATCGGCGGGCTGACCAAGCTCGAGACCCTGCGCGGTTTTCAGATCGGCGTCATGCAAGGCGATGCCTGCATCGACTGGCTCAGCAACCGCGGCATCCATGACCTGGTGCCCTACGAGGACTATCGGGCGGTGATCGCGGCCGCCAAGGCACAGGAGATCAAGGTCTTCTGCATGGATGAGTATCCGGCCAATTTCTATCTCTATCAGCTCGATGCGCATCGCCAGCTGGTTAAGGCCTTCGAACTCTACGCGGGCCAATTCCACCGCGCGACGCGCAAGGATGCCGAGGCCACCCTGGATCTGGTCAAGCAAGGCATGGCGTCGATTCCCGAGGCTGAGATCGCCGCCCTCAGGCGCCAATGGCTGATGGAGCCGACCGACTATCGCCGCACTGCGATGCTAGCACTGCAGGGGATTGCCGCACTCAGCTTGACGTTGATGCTGGTTGGCCTCTGGGTGATCTTGCTGCGCCGCGCGGTCAGCCATCGCACCACTGAGTCCGAGCGCGCCAAGCAGGCGCTGCTCGAGCGCGAGGACCAGCTGCGCGCGCTCGGCGACAACCTGCCCAAGGGCTTCATCTATCAATACCAGGTCGTTGATGGCAAGCCGAGGTTCTGTTATGTCAGCGCCGGCGTTGAGCGCGTGCTCGGCTTCAGCGCCGAGCAACTGCAGGCGGACTCGGATTGGGTATTTGCACGGGTGCCCCAGGATGCACGCGAGCGCAATGCCGAGGCCGGCGCGAAGAGCGCGGCCGAGATGAGCGATTTCTCCGAGCTGCTGCCATTCCATCATCCTGATGGCCGCTTGCGTTGGCTGTTGATCCAATCGCGCCCGCGGCGAGACGCCGAGGGTGAGATCGTCTGGGATGGGATCACCCTCGATGTGACCGACCAGCAAGAGGCCAAGGCGCGTTTCCAAGACGGCGAGCGGCGCCACCGTCAGCAGCTCGAGTCACTGGTCGCCGAACGCACCGCCGCGCTGCAGTCAAGCAACGACCAACTCGCCTATACCCAGCTGGCGATGGACCGGGCCGGCATCGGCATCGCCTGGAACGACGTCGACACGGGCCGCTTCATCTACGCCAACGACCAGTGCTGCGAGCAGTTCGGCTACAGCCGTGAGGCCCTGATGTCGCTGACCGTGAGCGACATCAATCCCGAATTCTCGCCCGATGATCTGCGTCAGGTTGCCCGGCAGCTGCGGCAAAGCCAAGACAGCTTGAAGATCGAGACCCTGCATCGGCGCCAGGATGGCTCCCAGTATCCGGCCGCGGTCACCATCTACTTGCAGCAGGTGCGCGATCAGGAATGGTTCATCGCCTTCTTCGAGGACATCAGCCAACGCAAGGCGCTTGAGGCCAAGCTCGCGCGCAGCGAAGAGCGGCTGCGGCTGGCGATTGAGGGCGCCCAGATCGGCGTCTGGGAGTGGCAGATCAGCACTGGTGAGCTTTACTGGTCGGATTCGTTCAAGGCCCTGTTTGGCGTCGAGTTTGAGGGGCTCGCCTCCTATGAGCTGTTCCTCGAGACCCTGCATCCAGAGGATCGAGCAGGCGTCGACGACAGGGTACGCCAATCGGTCGAGACCGGCGCTCCCTATCAGGTCGAGTACCGCATCCAGCGACCCGATGGCGAGCCGCGCTGGATCAGCGCGCTGGGCCGGACCTACCTCGGCGCCGATGGCAGCGTCCAGCGCATGGGCGGCATTGTGCAAGACATCACCGAGCGCAAAGCGGCCCAGGAGGCGCTGGCACAGGCGCGCGACGCCGCCGAGGCCGCCACCCGCGCCAAGTCCGAGTTCCTGGCCAACATGAGCCACGAGATCCGCACGCCGATGAATGCCATCCTCGGCATGTCGCATCTGGCGCTGCAGACCGAGCTCAATCCGCGTCAGCGCAATTACATCGAGAAGGCGCATCGCTCGGCCGAGGCCCTGCTCGGCATCATCAACGACATCCTCGAC
>NZ_JAYESN010000290.1:0-3476 GCF_034860625.1 Lamprobacter sp. | reverse complement strand
CTCGCTACCCTCAGCGGGCGCCTGAATCCGATCTTTGCGGCGCTGGCCGCAGCGATTCCAGTCGGCTTTCGCATCCTCAATCTGCTGCACATGCTACCGATGCTGCAACGGGTACTGCGCTCGCTCGGGCTCGGTGGTCTGGCTGGAAGTATCCCTAGTGGGGGACTCGGCGGTGGGCTTGGTGGCGGGGCGGGCGACGGCAGCAAGGGCGGACAGCACTCCGCCATCCGCACCCGCTATCTGGCGATGAGCCTCGATCACGCGAGCGGCGCGATGGATGGCGAGGTGCGTGAAGGTCCATTCCAGGGCCGGCATCTCTCTGAGCTGGTCCTCGACCAACTGCTGCGTATGCTGGAGCTCTATCAAGACAATGATGAGCAGTCGGCGGCGGTGCTGACCGCCTACCTAGAGCGTGAACACCCGGATTGGCGTGAGCAGGCTGCCGAGGGCAGCGCGGATTGGGATGGGGATGCTCGCGATGGGCGCAAGGCGTCCGGCTCTGGCGGGCAGGGCATGACGCGCGACGATGCCCTGGCCATCCTTGGTCTCGACGCGGGGGGCGGGATCGCGCCAGAGCCCGAGCAGATTCGCGCCGCGCATCGTCGCCTGATGCAAAAGCTGCATCCGGATCGTGGCGGTTCTGACTATCTGGCGGCGCAGATCAACGCGGCCAAGGCGCTGCTGCTTGGCGACTGAACGAGCGCTACACTCAATGCGAGCGCGCGGCTTCTGTCTAACCTAAAAAGCGGTTTAAGGGCTGGTGAGCTTGATCTCGATACGTCGGTTACGGCGATTGGCCGCAGCGTCATCGCCTTCGACCGCAGGGCGATGTTCGCCGAAGCCGGCGGCGACCATGCGCTCGGGCGCAAGGCCGCGGCTGGCGAGGAACTCGACCACCGACAGCGCGCGCGCGGTCGAGAGCTCCCAATTCGAGGCATAGCGGTGACCCTCGCGCAGCGGTTGCGGGTCGGTGTGGCCGTCGATGCGCAGCACCCAGTCGATCTCATCGGGGATCAGTTCGGCCACCTCGAGCAAGGTCTCGGCAAGTTGCTCGAGCTGCGCGCGACCAGCCGGATTCAGAGCCGCTTCGCCGGACGGGAACAGCAGTTCGGACTGGAACACGAAGCGATCCCCGGTGATGCGGACATCGGGATTCTCGCCTAGCGCCTCCTTGACGCGACCGAAGAACTCGGAGCGATAACGCTCGAGTTCGTTGACCTGTCGCGCGAGCGCCAGATTCAGGCGCTCGCCGAGATTGGCGATCTCCTCCGCCTGTTCGGTTTTGTCGCGCTCAGCGGCCGCCAGTGCCCCGGCGACCTCCTGCAGTTGGGTGCGCAAGGCGGCGATCTGCAGATTGAGCAAGGCGACCTGGTCGCGCTGCTCGGCGGTCAATTCTTGTTCTTGCGCGAGCGCTTCTTGCTGCGAAGCGACCAACGCATCCAGTGCGAGCAGACGCAGCTGGTCCTGATCTCGTGCTGCAGCCAGACTGTCGCGCTCGTCGGTGACCTCGGCCAGTTGTTGCGAGAACAGGGTCACTTGCGCGTTCAGCGCCTCGGCGCGCTCTTCGCTGAGACCCAGGGCCGCACTGACCTCGGCGAGTCGGTTGCTGAGCAGATCCAGTGCGAATTCCTGATCCGAGACCACCTGGCGCAGCAGAAACTGCGCCAGCGTGAAGATCAGCAGCACGAAGATCACCACCATCAACAGCGCCGAGAGCGCGTCGACGTAGCCTGGCCAGACGTTAACGGTGCGGGAGCTGCGGCGGATTCCTGTGAACACTGGGTTTTAAGTGGTTAGTGGTTAGTGGTTAGTGGTTAGTGGTTAGTGGTTAGTGGTTAGGGGTTAGGGGTTAGTCTGGTCAGCGCTTGCGGGTGTCAGCGCCCTCTGCTGTGGTATCGGGGGCTAGCGCTGGTGAGCCTGCCTGAGCGGCGAGTAGGGCTTCGAGGACCTGGCGCTGGGCGCGGAGTTCGTCGAGCAAGGCGGCTGTGTCGGCGTTGGTTGTTGCTGTGCTCGTGGCGGCAGTCTCGACGACGCGAACGGGTGAGTGGTTTGTTGCGCCGCCCATCTCGGGCTCGTCGATCAGCTGCGTCAGTCCTGAGAGCCATTCCTCGAGGTCGTTGAAGAAGCGATTCTGAGCGTGCCCGGCTTGCAGGTCCAGGAAGCCGAGGATCAGCGAACCGCCGAGACCGAACAGCGAGGAGCTGAAGGCGGTGCCCATACCGGCCAGCGGTGCTTCGAGTCCGGTCTTCAGGGTGGCGAAGACCTCGTCGACCGCGCCGCCGGTGACATCCAGACCGGCGATGACTTGGCCGATCGAGCCGACGGTATCCAGTAGGCCCCAAAAGGTGCCGAGCAGGCCGAGGAAGATCAGCAACCCGATCACATAACGCGAGATCTCGCGCGACTCGTCGAGTCGCGAGCGGATGCCGTCGAGCAGGGTGCGCAGCGACAGCGCCGAGAGCCGGAAGCGATCCTTGCGCCGCCCGTGCAGATGGCGGGAAAGCGGCTTCATCAGGCGCGGATGCTCCTCCAACAACTCGATATTGCCAGTGCGAAAATGCCTGATCCAGGCGATCTCGGGATGCAGTGCCAAAACCTGCTGCAGATTGATGATGAGTCCGATCGCGAGCACGCCGAGGATCAGGCTGTTGAAACCCCAGTTGGCGAGAAAGGCGTCTTGGAGCGGCACGAAGAGAACGGCGACCAGGGCGCCGACCAGCGTCAGGTAGACCGCCATCCAGAAGAGTGAATGATTTGGATTACTCATGGCCGTGAGCTTAGGCTATTTCTGTGAAGCGCATCTTTCAGAGCAAGCGCATACCGTCTTGATGCTAGCAATCGCCTTAGCTGCTGTGCTCGGCGATGCGATCGCGCCAGCGTTGGGCGGCGGCGAGGATTCTGTCTGGCTCCAGGGTCAAGGGTTCGCCGTCGCGGATCAACTGGCGGCCCGCGATCCAGACGTGCTGGACCTGGTTGCTGCTGGCCGCATACACCATCTGTGAGCAGGCATGGTAGAGCGGTTGCGTATGCGGGTTGCCAAGATCGACCGCGACCAGATCCGCCGCCTTGCCGACCTCCAGCGAGCCGGTCTCGTCGTCGATCCCGAGCGCCTTGGCACCGTTCAGGGTGGCCATGCGCAAGGCGGTTTCGGCGGGTACCGCGGCAGCGGAACCGGCAACCCCTTTCGCCAGCAGCGCTGCCGTTCGCATCTCGGCGAGCAGGTTCAGATCATTGTTGCTGGCAGCGCCGTCGGTGCCAAGGGCGACATTCACGCCGGCATCCAACAGGTCCGCGACTCGGCAGAATCCACTTGCCAGCTTCAGATTTGATTCCGGGCAATGCACCACATGCGCCCCGGTCTCGGCAACACGGCTGATCTCCTCGTTCTCCAGCTGCGTCATGTGCACGGCGATCAGCTGCGGCCCCAAGAGGCCAAGCCGCTCCAATCGCGCCAGCGGTCGCTCGCCGTGCGTGCC
>NZ_JAYESN010000289.1:0-3491 GCF_034860625.1 Lamprobacter sp. | reverse complement strand
CATATCGTGACTTAGAGCATGAAGAAAACGCGATGGTCAAAGCCATAAGCGTTCAAAGGATCGACCATCGGGAAGACGAATGCCGAGAAATCGCGCACATCAACAGTAATGATCTTGTTGATTCCGTTCATTCCGGCTAATGTGACGAGCGCTGCGTCGGTAAAATCAGGTGTCAGATTTTGATATTTTCTAAGGGTGTCACGAATCTCCGGGAGTTCAGTTGTGCTGAGATTATGCAGAATCACTCCATGACGCTCCAACCAAGTCAGAAGCGCGATCTTACCGGGTGTGTCGAGAAAAAAGCCCGCTTCAGTCACAACAGGCCAGAGCGAGTGCAATTCTAGTTTTCTATTATCAGAGAAAAACTGGACTGCGGAATGATGATGTGTGTCATTGCGCGCAAAGAGAGCGACAAAAAACCCAGTATCAACCCAGGCCGCGATGTTTGGCATGCAATCGCTCCCAAATGTGTCGTTTGGACGGATCAGTCGGTGCGTCGGCGAGTTGTCCGACACCAAATAAATCCTGACCTCTCTCGTATGCTGTTGCTGCCGTTTGTTCTAACTGTCGCTCACAGTATTCGCGGATACTTTGACGGATCAACTCATCTTGACTGCGATGGGACTGACGGCTAACCCGATTCAGTAACGCTTCTTCTTCAGATGTCAGGCAAACATGGAGTGGCATGATGTTGCACCGGTGGTGTTCTCGATCTGGATATCTTACAAGCGCAGGACTCTATGGTTGATTCATTGGAAGAGCAACCTCTCTCCGTCCTGCCCTGTGGCGTCCTGCAGCACTGCCCAAGCGTGCTTGTGTCGGTAGTGCTCCAAATCTGTTGGGTTAGCCAGCAAGCTGCTGATTTATAATGATTGAATATCATTCGATAAAAGATCTGGAGTACTGCCCTTGATCGATCGTTTTGTAGACTCGAATAGTCCGACCGCATTCTCAGGGCGGAGATACCGGAGGCGAAATTTGCCGCAGCGCTCGAAGCCAGGCAGCGCTGTCCGGCGCCTCGATGACAGGCCCGCTCAGTTCGAGCAGCAGGTCGAAGTCGTCGATCTGTTCCAGGATCGACCCTGTCTCATCGGCGACCGTGGGGCCGAAGCGTTTCGTGATCTGGCGCACCAAGATGTTGCGGATCGGTCGGAGCGCCTCGAGTCGCGCGCAACGCTTTGTCTCTTCCGGGTTCGGTTGCTCGCGGAATTGCCAGAAGGTATCTGGCGTAGTCGCATAGTCGTGCTGGAGCAGCGCCAGGGATGTGATGCCGATGTTGGAGGCGCGGACGCGCTCGCGCAGCTCATCTCGCTGTTCGCATTCCCACTCATCTGCCGTCGCATCAGTCACCGATAACAGATCTGCCCCGTCGTACCGGCACAGCTCGATCGCCATCTGCCCGATCCGTAAAGGCTGCGGCGAATCGATCCAGAAAAAGAATCGGAAGCGATAGGCAATATCCCACGCTGGCTGCCAGTCGCCGGCGATCGCGCCCATGTCGGCGCTGCGCGTGGGCTGGGTGATGTATTGCAGCCAATCCATCAGGTCGAGTCGCAGCCCATAGTCTCGCCATGGACGCAGACAGTGGGCCGTGGCAAGGAAGCGCCGGACTCGCTCCAACAGCGGGTCCGTCTGTGGCGGAATGTCGAACGGCTTGGCCGTCAGCGCCTCGTCGAGTGCGAAGCGTAGATGAAAATCCGGTCGCTCCTCTGCTGGCTTGTACCGATGCCAGTACTGACGCTGCTCTTCATCCGAAGCGCGTTGGAGCAGGAACAAGAACGCAGCGGTGGCAAACTGTGGCGGCAGTGTGGCATGGAGGTCGCCGAGCTGCTCACGCAAAAGACGATCGAGCCATTCTACCGGCAGCTGCCCGCCGAGTTGCTGCAGCTGTTTGTTGAACTGCCGATACTCCGCCAGCGCATTCTCAGGCGTGCCGTCGCCCCACTTGTAGAAGCGCATGGCCAAGGTCATCGTGCCCGATTCGGGGTCGATGATGTAGTAGTCGTACCAGGCTCGCGTTGACATCTTGGTCTCCCGATTCAATGCAGATCACCACCGAGCTGCCTGCCTTGCCTCCCGCGTTAGCGGGTATGACTGTCCGTTCGACGCCGAGCCAGGATTGACGGAACGAGCCTTGGTTGGCGGAGGCGCGTGCGTCTTGGTGGCTGAGGTCGTTGAGCAGATCGCTGCGCTCGGAAGGTTGCTAGGCGCTTAAGCCTTGAGGCGTTACTGTCTGGTCCCAGCAGCGGAGACGTCAGCCTAGGTCAAGGCCATGACGCTGACAAGGGCTGTCTCTGGCTGCGTAGAGCCTGCGCGATGCCGGACAATGGCCGGCAAGCGCTGATCCAGAGGCCGACGAGGAAAAACCTGCTACCCTATTTGCCTGTCGAGCGTCCCGCGCCGCTTGGCTGCGCGAGCAGGGACGGTTGATCATGCCCGCCTGATGGGAACACCCTTGCAAGCCCTCTCGAAACTCCAGCGCCTCATCATGCAGACCGCCCACCACGACGACACTGATTACCTGCACTGGCTTCAGACCCAGGTTAGCCACCTGCGCACGGGTCGGCTCGAATATCTAGACCGGGAGCACTTGATTGAGGAGCTTGAGGGGATGAGTCGCAGCGAGCGTCGGCAATTGCGCAACCGCCTGATCGTGCTCATGATGCATCTGCTCAAGCTTGAACATCAGCCGGAAAAGCGTTCGCGCAGTTGGTCGGTGACGATCATCACCCAGCGCAACGACATCAAACTGCTGCTCAGAGACAGTCCGAGCCTCAAATCCACCCTGCCGGCCGCCCTGATGGAAACCTATCCGCGCGCCCGCCAGGAGGCCGCGGATGAAACCGGCCTGCCGCTCACAACCTTTCCCGAGACGCTGCCTTTCTCTCTTGAGCAAGTGCTCGACGAAGACTACTGGCCTGAGCCTGGAAGCCACTAATCGATTGATCCCAGGACACGCGATAGGTCCACTACACCCTTGTGGGTCGAGCCTCAGGGCCGTTTCATAGGCGATGAGCGCCTCATCCAGGCGACACAGGTCGCGAAGCAGGCGAGATCGCCCAAGACGTCCTGCGTTGGCATCTGCCATCGGAACGACTGGCGTTTGTCGATCTCGACAGCTTGGAGATCAGCAAGGATAGCGATGTGTCCAAGGCGTTGAGAGCTTCGTATGCGGATCTTGTCTACCGCCTGCGACCACGACATCCAGAGCAGGGCGGTTTCAGCCAGGGTGCACCAGCGGTGGGTGGACTGGTGCAGGATGCTCAGGCTCAGGATTCCCAAGCGCAAGCCAACCAACAGGCGCGCGGTTCAGAGTCGCTGGTCACCTCGGCTGAGCCTGAGCCGGTATCAGCGCCCACACCCACACCCGCGTCCGCGCCCGATCTCGCGCTCTGCGTCTACATGCTCTTCGAGCATAAGAGCACGCCCGAGTACTGGGTCGCGCTGCAACGACTGCGCGACATCGCCCTACAGGGCGAGGCCTACCGCAA
>NZ_JAYESN010000288.1:0-3546 GCF_034860625.1 Lamprobacter sp. | reverse complement strand
TTTGTTCACGACTCCTACGCCTGCCGCAAGGGCAAGGGCGTGCATGTGGCGATTGACCGGCTGCAGCGGTTCATCCAGCAGGCGACCGTCAACGGCCAGCGACCGGCCTGGTACCTGCAGCTCGACATTCGCAACTACTTCATGCGCATTGACAAGGCGATCCTTTGGCGGCTGTTGGCGCCGCACATCGCCGATGACGATGCCCGCTGGCTAACCGAACTGCTGGTGTTTCACGATTGCACCGAGGGGCACATCGTCAAGTGCGCGCCCGAGGAGTTGGCGCGGGTGCCAGCACATAAGACCCTGCTGCGCTGTGATCCGGGCAAGGGTCTGCCTATTGGCAACCTGAACAGTCAATTCTTCGCCAACGTGTATCTGAATGGGCTGGATCAGTTCGTCAAGCACCGGCTACATTGCCGCCACTACATCCGCTATTGCGACGACTTCGTGCTGCTGTCCCCGGACCGCGACGAGCTGCTGTATTGGCGAGGGCTGATCGAGCGCTATCTGGTTGCAGAACTGGCGCTGGAGTTGAACCCGCGCGAGCGGCTGCGACCGGTCTCGGACGGCATCGACTTCCTCGGCTACATCGTGCGACGCGACTATCGGCTGGTGCGCCGGCGGGTGGTGAGCGCTTGCAAGGAGCGGCTGCGGGGCTATCGTGCTCTGCTGGTCTCCAAACAGGACGGGATGACGCTATATCGCTTCGAGACCGAGGACCTGACCCGGTTGCACGCGACCCTGGCGTCCTATCTCGGGCATTTCCGGCGCGCCAATGCCTTCAATCTGTGGCAATCCATCTGGCGGGGGCAGGAGTGGCTGCAGGTCTATTTTCTCTGGGATGAGGCGCAGCAGAAGCTCATTCCCCGCTATGCGCTGCCGAAGGGGCTGACCTCCGCCCGCCGGCAATATGCTTGGGTGCGCCATGCTTATCCCGGCGATGCCGTGCTGTTTGAGGTCGGCGCCTACTTTGAGTTGTACGACCGCCGCGATGCGCCACTGGCCGCGCAATAGGGTTTGCAGCGGTTGCGGGAGAACCGGCGCCGGGCCTTATACGGCGTGCCGGCACGGCTGTTTGGGCGCTATCTGGTGCGATTGCTCGGCCTGGGTCACTCGGTGCTGGTGGTGCGCCAAGGGGACCAATATTGGACAGGTGTCCGCGCGCGGGTGCTGGCGTGCCGGATGGTGCCGCTGGTGTGATCGGCGGTGCCGACGAGACTGAGCGCGTCGCGCTGTATAGCCGAGCTGAGCGCACCACACTCTGCCCCCTTCTGGAATGTGGATCAGCGCTTCTGTTTAGGTGTTCGGGAATGTGTCTTCTTCGAGCAGTTGTTCGACGCTAAACGGGCAGGTCTCTGGAAAGCTGGATGGTGCAAGTCCGGTCTCGAGGATCGCTTGCTTGCGCGCGCCGGCATAACGGCTGGCGGCGAGTTCGTCGAGTCGCGGTCGGAGGCTCGGGCTATCGCGCAGGATCGCGGCGATTTCGTCGCGCGCATTGGCGATGGACAGGCGCCAACTGACACCGCGATGGCTGGGCTGATGATGCCACTTGAGCAGGTGCAACATCAGGATCTTCAGGTGACTCTCCAGTGCGCGGCGGTCGCAGGCTAGCGCGATCGCGAGCCAGCGGCAATGACAGCATTGCTCCGTTCGAGGTCGATGATCGACATGCTGTCTTGTTATCCTCCCAAAACGGGAGTTAAGATAGCCTCATGCGTGTTATTGCAAAAAGCACCTTGAGAAGGTTCTGGCAGCAGCCCCAGTATGCTGACGCGAAGGGGCCACTGGAAAGTTGGTATGACGAGGCAATGCAGGCGCGTTGGACCTCACCGCAGGAGGTCAAGGCGCAGTATCGCAGTGCCAGTATTTGCAGTCATCATCGGGTCGTTTTCAATATTGGCGGAAATAAGTATCGACTTGTGGTCGAGATGCAATACCGAGCGGGAATTGCTTGGGTCAAGTTCATCGGCACTCATGCCCAATATGACAAGATTGATGTGGAGACTGTCAATGACTATTAAACCAATCCGGAGTGACGAGGATTTGCGTGCTACTTTTGAACGCTTAGAAACCATTTTTCAGGCACCGGAAGGCTCGCCCGAAGCGGATGAAATGGAGATTCTGGTGGCGCTGGTAGAGGCTTACGAGAACCGGCATTATTCAATTGGTCCGGCCGATCCGGTCGAGGCGATCAAATTTCGTATGGAGCAGCAGGGTTTAGCTGCAAAAGACCTAGAGCCATATATCGGTTCAAGCGGTCGCGTGTCGGAGGTGCTGAACCGCAAACGGCCACTGAGCTTGCGGATGGTGAAGCGCTTGCACGATGGCCTGAACATTCCGTATGAGAGCTTGTTGTCACACTCTGTTCATGCGAGTTAACTGTTGCGCGGGCGCTCGATGCGCAGGTCGCGGATCATCTCGGCCTAGGCTTCGAGCAGGCTGAGGTGGTCCGCTGGAATCGCCTGGACGGGTCGGTTGCGTGCGATCGTTTTGGGGTTGAAGAGGTGCATTGGTCGTTTCTGTCAAAGCCGCGTGATCGCTCCAGTTGGTAGCCATAGGGTTAGAGGCGCATCTGGGAGGCGCTCGAATTCGTAGCGCTCGTACCAGCTACGCGCGCGTTCGTGTTTGGCGTCGACGATGACTCCAACCATGCCAATCTCCTCTGCGAGGCGGGCGCACCGAAGCAGTGCATCCATTAACAACCGCTCGCCCAGCCCTTTGCCTTGATGCTGGAGGTTGACGGCCAAGCGAGCCAGCCGCGCGACCGGGAGTGGAAAACGCGGAAAACGCCCCGCATGGGCGGCTGGGAGCTGGTCTTTGAGAATCGCTGCCATCGCGAGACTGTAGAACCCCAGCACCATCGGGCCTTCAGCGGCGACATAGGTTCGGCTCAGGTTGGCCTTGGTGTGTTGGCGGGCAAAGCGATGCAGGTACTGGTCTAACGCGACTTCACCGCAGCTAAAGTCTCGGCGGTCATGATGGGCAGCCAGGGATTCAATGCGCATGGGTAGAGCGCGTTCAAGCCTCCGCTTGCTGCGATTGCCAGAGACGATAGCGTTCCATCGCCGCCTTGAGCTTGGGGCGTGGTTGGTCGAGATGATCTAGGGCGGTGACGAAGGCCTCCCAATCACGGGGGGTCAATGTGATGGATTCCGTCTGACTCAGCACGACCTTCGCGCGTTCTTGGGCGGCGCTCAAAAGAAAGGCGCTCACCGACATGCCAGTGCTAGCTGCCGCGCGGGCAATCAACGCCTTGGTTTCGCCTGAAGTGCGCAGATCGATGCGTTCAAGGGCAGTAGACATAGCTGCGTGCTCGTTTAGTACGGAGGATGTACGGAAAGAGGCTAGCTCGCTTTTCGCGAACGTGCAACAACAACTGGCCTAGCCGCGCCAGATTCAGCCTTTCCGCTCCGCTAGGATTCTCTCTTCAGCATAGCGCCCCCCAGGCGCCCGATCTGAAACGCCAGAGGGCGCTTGCGGTTGAGCATCGTCTCGCGGTTGGCCGTGGAGCCGGCCAACCAGTACGCCGATGCAGGGGCTGCTAGC
>NZ_JAYESN010000287.1:0-3555 GCF_034860625.1 Lamprobacter sp. | reverse complement strand
CGGCAACGCTGTAGGAGATCGCGATGACAGTCTCGCTATCGAATCGGCCGCACACCGCCGCGGCGACCGATGGCCGCCGCCACCCGAAACAGGTCGGGGATATCAACCTTCTCGTCATCGATACGGCGGATCACGCCGATGCGCTGCAGCTCCTGAATCAGCGCCTTCTCGGGAACCTGGGAAGATGCGAACGCCAACGCATGCGGAGGCAGATAGAAGCGCTCGTCATCGATGTCCCCCTGTCCGGAAGGCTTCGGAGACAAGGTCTCCGCTCGATCACGCTCGATCGCTTGGACCGTCCCCGCCTCCTGCCAGCGCTGCTCGATTTCTTCGCCCCGGCAGGGCACGGTCTGTCCATTCAGCGGCTTCAGCAGGGTCCCGATCCAGGGGTAGTCCTCGCGGAGTTCCTGCACACGAACCGATGAGGCGCTCTGAACGCCACGTTTGATGCCCTCCCAATGCAAGACTTCCGCATGACCCTCAGCGCGTGTCTCGCGTTGTGCGTCGCGTACCGCAATCAAGAAGCTGCGCGGGCTGACCTGCCCCTTGGCATCGGCCAGGTGATTTGGAAGCCAAGTATAAGTGCGTCCACGCCGACGGTTAGTGCCCATGTAACGGGTCGCCATGTCGTGCAGCACGGCCTGCTGCAGGTCTTCGTCCTGGCGCAGCTTCGCCGGAATCGGATAGACCTGCTCCCCATGCGCTTCCGTGGTCTGAAAGGACAGTCGATGCTGCGAACAGAGCCAACTGCGATAGTGCTTGGCGCCGTCGCCGTGGTTGCACAGCCAATGCCACAGCAGTCCGTAGAGGTCGGTACGGCGCCATTCCAAAACGACCCGCCCGTGGTGCAGCTTCGACGAGTCCGGGAACTGCCAGATGGTCCGATCCTCCCACAGATCGGGGCGGAGAAAGACCTTTGCTTGGATGCCCGGCAGCCCTTTCAAGTCCAGGCACAGCTGCAGGAGCCCTCGGGCCAGCTCACGGATCATCTTCCAGTCCGAGCCGGCGCGGTCGATCGCATCGAAGACTACCAGATGACGCTTCCCTTCGGCCGCCAGGCGGCTCGATATCCGGTTCAGCAGCCGCTCTTCCTGCTCGGGATTCTCAGCGACGAATGTCACCGCATCGTCCCAGGTATCCGCGCGGAGCTCCTCTCCATAACGGCCCGCCAGCTGCCGCAGCACCACCGCACGCCAGATGTCTTCGGGAGCAAAGCGGCCCTGCAAATGCTGCAGGACGCGGCGGGATGGATGATCCTCGTTGCGCGTGGACACCGAGAAGCCCCAGCTCGTCTGCACCCGGTCCAGATGCAGCCTTGGCAATTGGGCATGGATCAGTGCGCGTGAGACAGGGCTGTTAAGCGCCGCGCTCCAGAAGCTCTTACCGGTGCCACGGTCGCCGACAACGAGCGTGCTATCGGGATCAAGCGCGCGTTCGTGACCGAGCACGACATAGAGCTCGCTCGGATTCGGTTCCGCTGTGCTGACCGCCATGGTCTCCGGCAGCTCATCGAGGGATTGCCGGACCTGAACCGTCGGAAAACCGTCAGCCGCCATCCGATGCTCCTGGTGCATCATCACCCAGTACACGCTCACCCAGCGCGGCCATGAATGGGCCGAAAGTGCTTGAGATCGCGGCTTCGGCGGCCTCGTTCAGGTCCTCCAACGGATTGAACTGCTCGAAGACCGGATTCTGCAGAATCACCAGCGGGTCATGCGGCGCCGCATCGTCCGTTTCGGCAAAGCTGAACACATCAGGCCCGTCTTCCGGCCGCTGCTCGTCATAGAGCTGTTCCAGCCACAACGAATAGGCCTTCGACCGGAAGCTCTTCAGCGCTACCTTTGTCTTCGCTGCCTTGGCATAGACCATCTTCAGCCGTAACCGCCAATCATCATCGCCACTGGCTGGAACGATATGCGCCATCTGCGCCAGTTGCGCCAACAGGTAGCGATAGCCCTCCCAGACCGTCGGCTGATCGGTGGCGAACAACAGCACATCCGCGTCCAGGTGCAGAATCGCCGCCGCGGCGGTTTCGTGCAGCCCGGCGCGACTATCGATCAGCACGACGTCCGGCTCAAGCGCCTGCTCGAGCCGCTCCAGCAACCGTCGCACCCGCGCGGCAAAACCCTGGCCCTCGCCGCGATCGGATTCGAGATAGGCGCGGGCAAGCTTCGCAATGAACCCACCAGGCTGTTGCATTGACCGCATGCCGGTTGCCGGGGTCACGTAGAGATAGCCGGCCTCGACCAATGGCGAGCGTGCGACTAGCTCACGCTCGACGAGCATCGCTTCGGCCAACGGACTAGCGACCAGATCCTCCGCGAGCCAGTCCACGACGCCGAACGCAGGCCGGTCGCCGGGCGGCAGCAACTGTGCCCCGAGGCCCGGTGCCTCGAGGTCCAGGTCCAGCAGCAGGACCCGCTTACCCTGTGCCGCCAACTCGCGGCCCCAAAGGAGCAAGGCGGTGCTGCGCCCAACACCGCCTTTCAGACTGAAGAACGAGACTCGCGGCGGGTGTGTTGTCGATCGTGGCCCATCCATCCCTGGAGCCTGTGTCCAGTCTTTGCCGACCACGCGCCGCTCAATCAGCTTCACCAGCGTGCCGTCGATATCCTCGACCACGAAGGGTTCGTCAAGGAGCGCTGATCCGGAAAGCGTCTCCGAGAAGCGCATCAACCCAGCATCCAAGCCCGGACTGTAAGCACCAAGTGCGTTTGCCAAGGCCGCGCGTGCGTCAACGATCTCGGCTTGATCGGTCGCGTCCGGCAGCACCACATGAACCCGGCCGTTCATGTCGCGAATGAATCGCACATCGGCAAGACCAACACCCGGGAAGGCCTGCCTGAGTTGCACAACCGCACGGGGCAATACATCGTCGAACGAGCACGTTGTCATGATCAGGTCCCGAGGTTGGCCGCGAGCAAGGTGCGCCGGCAATGATCCCGATACAGCCTGCAGTGGTCTTCCGAGAATGCGGCGTCCGGCCAATAGCGGCTTTCGATCGTCCAGCCGTCCATGTAGTCGGCCTTGTTCAGTAATTGCTGAATGCCGACATCTTGCCTGCGGCATAAGGTTTTCCGCGCATGATCGCGCAGCTCGGGCAGATGCGCTTGGCGGACCTCCACCACGCCTGGATGGCCCTGGAGCAGCACCTTCAAGGCACACTCGGCAGCCAAACCGAAAAGATGCGTAGCGTTCGCAAAACGTCCTTCTTCCAACAGCAACTGACCATCTGCCAAGCAGCGCCGCGCTGCGGCCGGATAGTCGTCTCTCGGCTTTGTCATCGCCTTCTTGCTCGTTATGCTGCTCGGTGGGCCTACCGCGAATGCAGGGGCAAGTGTGCCATAGCAACCCTTTCGCGTCAGGAGATTAGCCGGCACTATGGCGGCAAGAGAGACAAGCCATTCCCGCTGGGTGTTCAATGATGACCCTGGACAGCCTACGACGAGCGCAACGCCGTCCGAGCACCCTGAATCGGAGCCCAAATCGGAGGTAGCGCCATGGCAGCACCCGCACGCCCTTTCCGCTCGGCAGCTCGACCGACTTGTCTCCCAC
>NZ_JAYESN010000286.1:0-3577 GCF_034860625.1 Lamprobacter sp. | reverse complement strand
GTCGCCTTCCTGGCCCATCCGAATCCTCGACCACGGCGACAGCTTGTATCAGCGTGTGCGCCGGCCAACAGTTGCCCTCGCGGCGGACGTTCTTCGAACATCTGCGCGCCCTGACGCTCTATACCGTCTATGCCTCATGGGAGGAGCTGTTTACCTTTATGCTTGAGATGCTGGAACCAGCCCAACCTCCACCAAAAGGTCGGCGCTTAAAGCGGTGATCAGGGCAAATTTAGAATTGCTGCTACGCGGCTGGTCAGGCTATTTCCACGATGGCAACTGCGCCAAGGTATTTGGACGCGTTCGGTGGTTCACGGAGGAACGCGTGCGTACCCAACTGCGACGGCGCCACCAAGTGCGCACGCGCACCCGGGGGTATGAACGGTTCTCTTAGGGATACATTCACGACGTCCTTGGAGTCCACCTGGAACGGATCCCCGGACCTGGTGTTGGGTACACGGCTATCTTATTTTTCTCAGGTACCCTGTGGCTCACGGGCGTGAGCCAAGGACTGTCGGAATCAGAGTGGAGATATTTGCGGATTAAGCGGCGTTCTGGTGACCCTGACGAAGCGACCGCACACCGAACAGGCCTAGCAGACCTGCACCGAATAGCAATAGCGAGGCCGGCTCAGGGACTTTTACGGCGAAACTGTTAGCGCTAGTGAAATCGGTAGCAGTCAGCGTGAATTCAAAATCGTAGAACTTAGTGTCAGCACCTTCGGCAATGCCGCTGAAGGTTCCCCCGGACCCTTGCCCTCGAACCAAGGCACCGTCTGACCCGATAAACATGTCGCCTTCAATTTCGCCGAGGAAAGCACTCTGGACAGCAGCAGTCAGGCTAAGTGAGTATTCTGGAAATGACGTAATGGGCGCGAAAATGGGCGCGAATGGGAACAAAACCAGATCGTTCGCCAAGTCAGCATTCATACCTTCCACATCCAGCATGAACTCATACATGCCTACGCCGAGCATGGCATAGGTGAAGGAAATGAAGGTGTCGGTGCTGGAGTCATCGTCGTACAACTGTAACCCTGGGCCCACGATCAGGTTGGCGTTGGGCCCGAAGTCATTGACGCCATCCTGATTGCCAACTTCATTGGTGAAAAAAAGCTTGAGAGGCAGAGGGTCATCAATAGAAACCTGGTTACTCGTCGGGTTGGTGCCGGACTGCGCGTCTGCGAGTGAGCCATATTGCTGTGCCCAGCCGCTGTAGCTGAAGCTATTCGTAATGAAGGCACCATCAGAGCTTACATAATCCGCCGTAGCGGGACCGGCGAAAGCCAGTGCAATCGGGAGAGACCAGGCGAGAGATTTTAATCGAGATGTCATAAGGGGACCTTCCGGGACGTTGTGTTGAGAAGGGAACGATATAATCTGGCATTAAATTTAAGAAAGATCAGTTTTCTCTGCCACATGCTGCAGCGTTTCAAGCCTGAGTGGCTTGATGCGAGACCCTACGCCCCATCCCAAGCTCACCATCTGTTTGCGCTGAGGGTACTGGAACGAGAAGGGAGCTCTCAAAAAATATTTCTGAGACGCCAGGATTCTGAGCTTGCGAGATTTTAAAGCATAAATCGTGCCAATTTTGTTAATCGGCTAGATGCATGGTATATTGCGCAATGAATAGGTAATGTTCGCTAAAAAAATACTGAAAACAATAGCTTATTGATTTATCGGGCAGGAATGGGAATTCGTCAACAAACCCCAAACGCGGACTGCCAACCCCCGTGTGTAAAGTTTTTCGACGCTTTAGAGTCGGGAGAAATGGCTAATTTACCCTAGAGTTCTGTTAAAATTTTGAAAATAAATGTTTTTCCTAGGATCTTGAGCCGTAAGAAATTCTGACAGCTGTCCAGAATAACGGGCTATAGCGAAAACGGGTTAGCTCTTACTTTGCACGGAGCGCCGCGCTACCATACCCAGCCCGGCCTACGAAAATGTTGTTGCGAACATTGCCTGCAGCGTGCGCAAGGTCGTATCGAGTGTCGCCGCATGCAGCGTCCCAAGAGGTTTAACCAGCCTGGCGCGGTCGAGTGTTCGGATCTGGTCGAGAACGATGAGCCCCTGCTTACCCTTGAAGGTGATCGGCACGCGAAAAGCCGCCGACCGCGAGCCCGTTGTCATGGGGGCCACAATGAGGGTTCGCAGGTGCTGATTCATCTCATTCGGCGAGATGACAACGCATGGACGGGTCTTCTGGATCTCACTGCCCACGGTCGGATCGAGTTGCGCCAGCCAAATGTCACCCGTCTGCATCACCAAACCAGGTCATCGTCTCCTTGGTTGGCAAACTCCGGCCAGACCAAGGCATCCTCACCCTCCTGGGCGAGTTGCTCAGCATCTTTCGCCCAGCCTTCTCGTGGATGACGGCAAATGGGGCGGATCTCAATGACCCCGTCGCGAACCTGGAGATCCGCAGCACCCTCAAGCCCGAGCTGGGCCAGAATCGGCTTTGGGATCAGTACACCCCTAAAATTTCCCATCTTGCGAATGGCGACTTCCATCTTGATATCCTCGGCAGAGATCACGCGGAAGCACAATGTTAGCGCACCCGACTTGCGGCGCTGCGCGAGTCGATCATCGACCCAAAGGCCATTAATCCTCAGCCCGGCCTCGATCCTCAGGCTGACCCCGCACCACCGCCGCCACCAGCATAGTGTTGCGCATGGCCACCGTCGCCCACGAACCCGTCCAGCAAGCCATGGACCGCATCCGCCAACTCAGCGCCGATGAAGAGGCGCGCCGCCTCGCCTTCGTGCGCGAGCGTGCACTGCACGACGAGGTCTCGTTTCTCAATGAAGCCAAGCGGGAAGGCCGCGAAGAAGTGGCCCGTCATCTGATCGCACTGAGGCTGCTGACTGATGAGCAGATTGCAACCGCCGCCGGCTTAACCGAGCCGCGGTCAAAGCGTTGCGGGATGCGGCCGGATGATGTCTAAACTGCGCTAAGCAGACCCGCCTGGCGCAGAACTTGGCGTGTGTCGTGTTCGAGAGTGGTTTTGGGTGTGTCCGTGGTTGGTATCGATGGGGCTGGGGCGGCGAGGTGGTCCGGCTGAGGATCAGGGGATGAGGTCGATGGTAGTCGTCACGCTGCCGGCGGGGACCAGGCCGTGCCGGCGATGCGGGGCGCGGGCACCTTGTCGCCGAAGGCGGGCGAGACCCAGCCGCCGCCCGCGCCCAGCGCGCCGCCGGAGGCGACGCTCAGTTCTCCGCGCGGGTCGAAGCGCATCGCGATGCGGTTGCATCCGTTGCGGCGGATGATAAGTTGGTGTCGGTGAGGCGACGGCAGAGGCTGACCGTGTAGGAGGGGGTCGGATGCGGTCCTGGTAAACCCGCACCAATCGGTTGTGTGCGCTCAATGCTTATAAAAGTCCGCACTTGACCAAAGCGCAAAACGATAGGAGAGGTTAACGTCGATCAGACCAGCCCTTTTAAGGTGCATAAAAACAACATTCAGGGTCAGATAGTTACGAATGCAGGTGAATCTGGCGGTCACTGGACCATAGGGACCGTCGCAAGCACCTTGACCAAAAATCAGGAGCTTGCAGTCAAACGAATTTCGTCACCTTAAAAGGGCTG
>NZ_JAYESN010000285.1:0-3590 GCF_034860625.1 Lamprobacter sp. | reverse complement strand
GCCCCCAAGGCCCGGCGGGACTTCATCGCCGCCGTCACCCGCCGCGCCGGGCTGTTCGGACTCAGCGCCGAGCGCATCGCCGAGGCACGCGAAGAGGGCGAGCTGCTGGTCATCGACGGCCAACCGCACCCGCGCGGCATCGCCCGGCAGCGCGCGCGGCTCGCCGAGCGCATCCGCGCGCAGGGCTTCGAGCCAGTCATGGAAGCCACCGCCTACACCTGGTTCAACCGCCTGGTCGCCATCCGCTACATGGAGCTGCACGGTTTCCTCGATCACAGCTACCGCGTCCTCAGCCATCCCGCCGCCGCGGGCGGGACCGGCGCGCCGCCGGAGATCCTGGAGCAGGCCCAGCACGTCGAGCTGCCCGGTCTGGAGCGCGAGCGCGTCATCGCGCTGAAGATGGACGGCACCCAGGACGAGACCCTGTATCGCGAGCTGCTGCTGGCCCAATGCCGCGCACTGCACCAGGCCATGCCCTTCCTGTTCGAGCCGGTGGACGACGAGACCGAGCTGCTGCTGCCCGACCGCCTGCTGCAGACCGACTCCCTGATCCGCGAGCTGGTCAGCGCCATCCCCGAGGCCGACTGGCAACCGATCGAGATCATCGGCTGGCTGTACCAGTTCTACATCTCCGAGAAGAAGGACCAGGTCATCGGCAAGGTGGTCAAGAGCGAGGACATCCCCGCCGCCACCCAGCTCTTCACCCCCAACTGGATCGTCAAATACATGGTCCAGAACAGCCTCGGCGCGCAGTGGCTCGCGACCTATCCCGACTCGCCGCTCAAGGCTCGGATGGCGTATTACATCGAGCCTGCCGAGCAGACCCCGGAGGTGCAGGCGCAGCTCGACGCCTTGAAGAGAGTGGATAGTGGTCAGTGGATAGTGAATAGTGAAGAGGAGCGGGGCGAGAAGTCGTCGGAAATACCCTCCGGCTCTTCACTATCCACTATTCACTATTCACTAAACCCAGAAGAGTTGACCCTGATGGACCCCGCCTGCGGCTCCGGCCACATCCTGGTCGAGGCCTATGAGCTGTTCAAGGCGATCTATCTGGAGCGCGGTTATCGGCTGCGGGATATTCCGAAGCTGATTCTGGAGAAGAATCTGTACGGGTTGGATATTGATCCGCGCGCGGCACAGTTGGCCGGGTTCGCGTTGATGATGAAGGCGCGGGAGGATGATCGGCGGGTGTTGGAGCGGGGGATTGCGCTGAATGTGATGGCGTTTGAGGAAGTGGATAGTGGTGAGTGGATAGTGGATAGAGAAGAGGAAACGGCGGGTAGCGCTGGACTTCTATCCACTATCCACTCTTCACTACCCACTGAACAGAAGGATGCGGTTGATGAGTTGGTGGAGTTGTTTCGGCATGCTCGGACTTTTGGGTCTTTGATTCAAGTACCGGAGGAGTTGGCGGCGAAGTTGCCGGCGTTGCGACGGTTGTGTGAGCAAGAAACGGGGGATTTGTTCGTGGCCGATGGTCTGCGGCAGTTACGGGCTTTGGTGCGGCAGGCAGAGTTGTTGGCGCGGAAATATGACGCGGTGGTGGCGAATCCGCCGTATATGGGAAAAGGGATGAACCCATTAGTTAAGAAGATGGTTAATGATCATTTTTCGGTCGCGAAGAGTGATCTATACGCATGCTTCACCGAGCGGAGCTACAATCTGGCTAGAAGTGCTGGGCATATCGCAATGGTAACGATGCAGAGCTGGATGTTCCTATCCAGCTTTCGGCTATTCAGGGAGAGAATGCTCCGTGAAAAAACCATCATGACAATGGTTCAGATCGGATACAACAGCTTTCCTTCAATGAATTCAAAGGTTGCCCAGGCAACTGCTTTTGCACTTCTAAACAAGCGAGCTGGAAACTATACGGGAACATTCTTTGATCTAAATAGTGCCGCTCAATCTTCGGATAAGAACAGCGTGTTTCTTGCTCGAAACCCATCCAGCTGTTTTCTCGTTTCGGTAGATAAGTTTAAAAAAATTCCGGATAGTCCAGTTGCGTATTGGGTGAGTGAAAACATTGCAGATGCGTTCAAAAGAAAATCGCCTCTAGGGCAGTTACTTGATATTAAAGCTGGAATGTCAACTACAGACAATGAGCTTTTCCTTCGATTATGGAACGAGATTAGTGTCGGTGATTTTGATACAGGAGCATCTTCACGGGAAGAGGCAAGACAGACGAATAAGCGATGGTTCCCTTACATCAAGGGTGGGCCTTTTCGACGCTGGTACGGCAACAGCGACTATGTGGTCAACTGGCAGAACGATGGGCACGACATTCGGCGGTATATAGCTGAGAGGCCAGAAAAGCAAGTCGGAGGTAGGCTTGTCAATTTGGAATTTTTTTTTCGGGAATGTTTATCATGGACTCGCGTTTCCTCTGGAGACTTTTCATGTCGCTTTCATTCAAAGGGTAGTATATTTTCAGACGCCAGTAATGGGGGATTTGGTGATTTAGAACAAATTGAGGCCGCCTTAATGCTTCTTAACTCCAAAATTGTTGCATCAGTGCTTGCGGCGATTTCACCAACGCTTAATTTCTACGCAGGTGATATTGCGAAAATCCCGGCAAAGTTGAAAGCGGCCAAGTTGGAGTGGCTCAACGACCTTGTAGACCTATCTAGATACGACTGGAACGCCTACGAACGCTCTTGGGACTTCCAATACCTCCCCATCTTAAATGCATCCAACGACCCGCAGGGTACCCTCGAATCCAGTTATACGACTTGGATCAACAACAACCGCCAAACCATCGCCGAAATGAAACGCCTCGAAGAGGAAAACAACCGCCTCTTCATCGACGCCTACGGCTTGCAAGACGAACTCACCCCCGAAGTCCCCATCGACCAGATCACCCTGACGGTCAACCCCGCCTACCGCTACGGCAAGAAACTCTCGGATGACGACTGGTCGGTCGAGCACGGCTTCCCCGAGGAACTCGAAACCCGCTTCCGCGAAGACAGCATGCAGGAATTGGTCTCCTACGCCATCGGCTGCGCCATGGGCCGCTATCGGCTGGATCGACCGGGGTTGATCTATGCACACTCTGGGAATGAGCGGTTTTGGGAAATCTGGCGGGGAGAAGTGGATAGTGGAAAGTGGATAGTGAATAGTGAAGAGGGAGAAGATCTATCCACTAACAACTATCCACTATCCACTAAAAACTTCCGGCCAGACGAAGATGGCATCTTGCCGATCACCGACACCGATTGGTTCGAGGACGACGCGGCGAATCGGGTGGTGGAGTTCATCGCGACCGCCTTTGGGGAAGTGGATAGTGAAAAGTCGATAGTGGATAGTGAAGAAGACGAGCAACTATCCACTAACCACTATCCACTATCCACTAAAAACCTAGAAGAAAACCTCAGCTTCCTAGCCACCAACCTAGGCCCGAAAAAAACCGAAACTCCGCGCGAAACCATCCGCCGCTACCTCGCCGACAAGTTCTTCAAAGACCATCTGCAAACCTACAAGAAGCGCCCGATCTACTGGTGCTTCTCCAGCGGCAAGCAGAAGGCCTTCCAGTGCCTGGTCTACCTGCACCGCTACCACGAAGGCACCCTGGCGCGGATGCGCATGGAATACGT
>NZ_JAYESN010000284.1:0-3597 GCF_034860625.1 Lamprobacter sp. | reverse complement strand
AGCTTGGCCCGCTGCAGCAGGGCCTCACTGGCCTGTTCGGCCTTCGAGGCATCGCCGCGCCAGGTCTCGAGCACCTGATTCTGCAGCGCGCGCGCATAGGAGAAGGTCAGGCGCCAGGGCAGCGACAGCTGGGCCGCCATCTGATTCATGGCGTTCAGATGCTGGGTCGCTTGCTGGTCGTCTTGGCCACCAGACAAGAAGGCGACGCCGGGCACTGCGCCCGGCACCGTCTGCTGCAGACAGCGCAAGGTCTCTTCGGCGACCTGATCGACACCGGAGCGCTGCGGACACTCGGTCCCGGAGATCACCATGCTCGGCTTCAAGATCATGCCTTCGAGCTGGACGCCTTGCCGGTAGAGCTGCTCGAACACCTGGCGCTGGGTCTCGACGGTGACCTCGTAGCTGGTCTCGATCGTGTGTGCACCATTGATCAGCACCTCGGGCTCGACGATCGGCACCAAGCCTGCCTCCTGGCACAAGGCGGCATAACGCGCCAGCGCATGGGCATTGGCCTCGATGCAGGCGCCGCTTGGTTTCTCCTCGTCGATGGTGATCACCGCGCGCCATTTACAGAACTTCGCGCCCAGGCCAACGTACTCCTCCAAGCGCTCGCGCAGCCCGTCGAGGCCTTCGGTCACCTTCTCGCCGGCGTTCAGCGCGAGCTCTTTGGCGCCGGTGTCGACCTTGATCCCCGGCATAATCCCTTGGCGCTTCATTAGTTCCGGAAAGGGCTCCCCGTCGGTCGTCGACTGGCGGATGGTCTCGTCATAGAGAATCGCTCCACTGATGGACTCGCCGAGTCCTGGCGTACCGAGCAGGATGCTGCGGTAGGCAATCCGGTTGTCCTCGGTGTTCTCGACACCAACCGCCTTCAGCCGCTTGCCGATGGTGGGCGTGCTTTCATCCATGGCCAGGATGCCCTCACCAGGCTTAACCATGGCTTCGGCGGTTTGGCGTAGGGCGTTCAAAGTCATCGTTGCACCTCTAGCTGGGGGTGAGAAGGTTTGAATGAATCGGAATCCTGCAAGCTCCAAACCATGCTCCAAACCATGCTCCAAACCATGATGACGCTGAAAAAACTGAGCGACGAATTCAACCGCTGCGGCGATCAGAGAGCATGTATTCGCGCGCTGTGTTCAGGACGGCGATGGAAGAGGGGATGACAATCAGATCGTTGCGCGCGCCACAAACTGGGTGTAAATCCCCCTGAGCGGTTCAAATGACCCGCTCATCGGCACGGCAGATCCAATTCCATCCTCAAAACCGACGTCAGCGCTTGCGTGTTGCTGGCAGCACGTCATGCCAGCCGCGGATAGGTGAACAGCAGGAGATGAATGGCGTTGACGAAGAAATGGAGCAGGATGGCCGCTTCGATGCGGGCCGTCCGCAGATAGGCATAGCCAAAGAATAGACCCGCGACGGCGGCCAGCCCGACATTCGCCAGACCGAAGTTGATGTGATAGAGGCCGAAGAGCAATGACGCGAGCATCAGCGCACCCCAGGTTCCGATTGGACGTAGGCTGCTCTGGAGCAGACCCCGGAATACGGCTTCCTCGGGGACGCTGACCAACAACAGATTATGGGCGATCCAGATCAGCAGAAACCACGGCCACTTCGGGTCCCATTCCACGTAGTCGAGCCCGAGTCCCAGCGTGATCAGCACGGCGGCCAATGCCAGCGTCAACCCAGCGACCCAGACCAGCATCGGTTTCAGCGCGGCGCGTGTCGGTGGCGTGATGAAGAAGCGTGCATACAGGAAGCCGACGGCGGCCGGTCCGAAGTCGAGCAGCAGTGAAAATGGATCGGCATCTTCGGATACCTGATAGCCGGAGAGCACGGGCAGCGGTGTCAGGCCTGGCACATCCAGCGAATGGTAGAGCAGCAGCGGAACGCCGACGATCAAGGCGACGAGCTTTGCGACAGCGGGGTGGCCCCAGCCACGCGCCGCTGCAGCAAAGGCAAGCCCGGTGCCGATGATCCACAGCAGGCCAACCAGCGAGATCCAGCTGCCATAGGCGAGCAGCAGGGCCGCCAGGAAGAGCATCCAGGATGGCCACCAGCCCCTCGGCAGCCAGCACAGCGTGATCGCTGCCATTGCGAGATAGAACGGCAGCAGCTCGGTGAAGGGCGGCATCTGTATCCGATCCTGATGCGATCCTGAGGGGGTCAACGAGCGTTACTTCAGGAACGGTGCCATCCGCTGGAGTACGCCGTCCTTAAGGAGATAGCCATGGCGTAAGGCCGCGCCGATGTGCAGCGTCAGGAGTCCGACGATGAGCCCAGCTCCCAGACTGTGCATGGTCTTGACCTGGGCTGCCAGCTCTTGGTTCTCGGGCAGTATCGGCGGCAGCTCCCAGCCGAAGAAGGGTATCTGCTGGCCATAGAGGCTGACCATCATGTAGCCACCGATCGGCAGGCCGATCAGCATCAGATACAGGAGCCAGTGATTGGCGCGCGCCAGCTTTTGCTGCCATGAGGTCAAGGAATTCGGCAGCGCTGGCACCGGATGAGTGACACGCCAGATGAGCCGGGCCACCATCACCATCAGAATGCTGAGTCCGAGGGTGCCGTGAGCCTGGAATAGGGTCTGCCAGAGGGGTCGTCAATGGATGTCCCACCGAGGGTCATGCCGACCAAGAGCTGGGCCACCACCAGCGCGACCACAAGCCAATGCAGGGACTGCTGAACCAGCCCCCAGCGTTCTGAGGAATTGCCAAGCATTGTTATCTCCTAAAGGGTTGAACGGCGCGCAAGACGCCGGCTGAGATCGAACAATGCAGCGAGTGAGCAGCTTTTGTGCCATTGGTAGGGTAGATGGGCTGAAGCTGATCACCTGGAGCCTGGATCAGGATCATCTGCGAAACAGCCAGAGCAGCAGCGATAGCAGCAGACTCAGCAGAATCCCGGTCGTCAGGGGCATGTAGAAGCGGAAGCCCTCGCGCTCGATCAGGATGTCGCCGGGGAGGCGTCCGAGCGGGAGCTTCGAGAGCCAGGGCCACAGTAGTCCGATGACCAGGATGGAGACACCGACGATGATCAATGCGCGCTGCATCTAGGACTGCCTCATACCGCCGCCATCGTAGAGAACCAACTGCCAACGGTCCTCAATGCTGTCATGGCGCAGGAGATAGACGCCGCCGTCGTCACCGCGCAGCTTGAAGTACCGGTGGTTAGGGGCGAGCCATCGGTCAATGATCTCGGTGACGGCCACTTGCCGCTGTCCGAGGTGCAGGCGCAGTGGCTCGGAATCGCCGCGATGACCGGCATAGCAATCGACGCGCAGAAAGGCGTCGTCGACCGCGCTGGCCTTAGTGTCTGAAAGCTCATGCATGCTCTGAATCCTTGTCCTGATCGCGGCACCTGATCGCGGCACCTGATCGCAGCAGGGGTGTCACTCAAACGGGAGCGAAGGGCCTTGCCGACAAGCAAATCCAGTGCCCTGCAGACAGGCAATCTCGGCGCCCAACTGTGGCTGTTGCCTGATCGCCTCTGACGGGCTTGAGATCCCGTTGGGGGTAATGCGCCGATCGTGGGTCATTTCGCCAGCTGCGGTCTTGATGCAGCGGGCGCTCCCTAGGCTCGGCCGAGCTTGAGCTC
>NZ_JAYESN010000283.1:0-3597 GCF_034860625.1 Lamprobacter sp. | reverse complement strand
AGGCTGCTTTAATGGCCAAAAAGCCCATCCGTTTTTAACGGATGGGCTTTTTTCTTGCCCGGAAAATAGAATCAGGCCGTTGCCTGCTTGGGATCGCTCCGAGGCTGGATTGGAGTATCGATAATCCCTGTGTGTCGAAGCAGAGCATCAATGTTTGGCTCACGGCCACGGAAGCTGATGTAGAGTTCCATCGGATCGGCGGAGCCGCCTCGCTCAAGGATATGCTCACGGAATGCGCGTCCGCTTTGGACATCAAGAATGCCCTGCTCTTCGAACAATGAGAAGGCGTCGGCGGCAAGCAGTTCTGCCCACTTGTAACTGTAATAACCAGCGGCATAGCCACCGGCGAAGATGTGTGAAAAGCCGTTCGCGAAACGATTGAAATCCGGCAATTGGAGAGGAGAGAGCTCTGCCCTTACCTCTGCTAAGATCTCTTTGAGGCGGCTTCCTTTTGTGGGATCATATTCGAGGTGCAGGCGAAAGTCGAAGAGCGCAAATTCTAGCTGACGAACAGTTTGCATAGCAGACTGGAAGTTGCGGGCAGCGCGCATGCGTTGATAAAGCGCGTCTGGTAATGGCCGTTCCGTCTCGCAGTGGATGGCAAAGATGTCCAATGCTTCGCGCTCCCAGCACCAATTTTCGAGAAATTGGCTAGGCAGTTCGACCGCATCCCATGGAACGCCATTGATCCCCGCCACTGCCGGGTAGTCGACGCGGGTCAGCATGTGGTGCAGCCCATGCCCAAACTCATGGAACAGGGTCTGAACATCGTCGTGAGTTAGGAGGGTGGGTTGGCCGATGACTGCAGGCGTGAAGTTGCAGACCAAGTAGGCGGTTGGTCGCTGGTAGCGTCGGTTACTAACGAGACGGTTGGTGCAGACGTCCATCCAGGCTCCGCCGCGTTTTTTTTGACGTGCGAAGGGATCAAGAAAAAACTGAGCAATCAGTTCCCCATTGAGATTCGTAATCTGGTAGAAACGGACATCTGGATGCCAGATATCGGCCCTGCCTGGCGCAGGGGTGATTTCGATATCGAACAGCCGCTCTGCGATCTGAAACAGCCCGCTGATGACCTGGTTCAATGCAAAGTAGGGCTTTAGCTCTTCGTCGCTAATCGCGAACTGAGACTGACGTAAGCGTTCAGACCAGAAGGGTATATCCCAGGCTTCGAGCTGCTCGGGACCGCCCTCAGCGCGGGCAAAGGCCTTGAGCGTTTCCATCTCGCGGCGCGCTTGTGGTGCAGAGCGGTGAGCAAGGTCCTTCAGGAATGCCATCACCTCTTCTGTACTCCTTGCCATCTTGGGCTCGAGCGAGACTTCTGCGAAGTTCTTAAAGCCCAGCAGATTTGCTTGCTCGTGCCGCAAAGCGAGCATCTCTTCGATCACTTGGGTGTTGTCCCAGCGTCCGGCATTTGGTCCTTGATCTGATGCCCGCGTTGTATAGGCCTCATAAACCACTCGCCTCAGCTCTCTGCTGAGGGCATGTTTCATCACCGGCAGATAGGAGGGGAGGTCAAGCGTCAACACCCAGCCCTCTAGCCCGCGTTCCTCCGCAAGGTGCCGCGCAAGCCCAATCGCTGATTCAGGTAGCCCATTGAGCAGGTTGAGATCGGTTATCTGCTTGTGCCAAGCATTGGTCGCATCGAGCAGGTTCTCTTCGAATTTGGCACTGAGCCGCGATAGCTCGCGATTGATCTCCTTGAACCGCGCCTTTGCCTTTGGGGGAAGATCGACGCCCGCAAGGTGCATGTCTCTAAGTGCGTTAGAGAGCATCTTGCGCTGCGCGGGATCGAGGTCGTCGGCCTCAAAAACCTGCCTGTATCCCCGATAAAGCGATGTGTTATGACCAACCTCTGTTGCATACTCACTGAGCTTCGGCAGGCAAGCGTTATAGGCTGCACGCAGCTCGTCAGAACTCATGACGGCATTGAGGTGACTGACCGGTGACCAGGCGCGGGCGAGGCGATCGTCTTCTTCTTCGATCGGCTGGACGAATGAATCCCAGGTCGCGGTAGATGTCTCCGCAGTCAGGGACTGCAGCAGGCGCCTGCCATTGCTGATAAGCAGGTCGATTGCAGGTTCGACGTGCTCTGGTTTGATGGCGGAGAAGGCGGGGTGGGCTTGGTCGTTAAGAAGTGGATTGCGCATAGAGCACCAGCAAAGTTAGCGGGCGCACACCTCTGCGCCACTGGTAGCGCCTGAGATGCCGGTTGCGGGCTGAGGTTTCAAACTGGCCTATTCAAGCTGGCCTAGTTGGTCAAAAAGCCACTGTTGTCGTTCTCGGGTATTCGCCCACTGCGTAGCATCCGAAGCTGGTCGCGTTTTGGTCGCGCTTTGAGCAGACGCGGTATGCATAGATAGTGTCGCCACAGCTCGCGGCGAGCAGCGTCGGCTGTCGATGTGCCGATCGGCTGCCATTCATCTCCGCCGGATGCGCGCTGAAAGCGCCCGCCTTGTCCGAAGGCATAGATGCGGTAGGCGCCGTTGGCCGAGCAACGAATGCCTTCAAAGGTAATGTTTTGAGTGCCGCCTAGGGTTTCAGCGACGATGGTGTAGCGAACGACGCCGTCACGACCTGTCGTCAGACTGGCGCGGTCGAGAAAGTAGGTGAAGCGTTCATCGGGGCGGTCGAGCCGAATCTCGATGAGGTCAGCGTCCTGCGGCCAGCTTGGCAGGCTCACCTCGCCTTCCTTCCACTTTTCTCCGGGCTTAATGCTTTTCGGTATCACCTCTTCCGGGCCGAAGACAAAGGGCGATTCAGCGCTTCCCGTTGCCGCGATCGTCGCTAGGCTCAGCAAGAGGATCAGATTAGACAACCGCATGTTCGTCAACGAGCTCTCGTGTCGGCTGGAGGATGATCAGCAGCAGCATATCAAAGCGCCTGCGGAACCACAGTCACGAGTTGAGGTCGTGATAGCATCTCGCTAGACCGATCATCTAGAGGTACCAAGATAGCGCGATGAATAACGTCAGGAGTTATCAGGGGCTAGAGCCCCGTGTTGCGGCAGATGCTTGGATTGACGAGACTGCAGTCGTCATCGGAGACGTCGAGATTCGGGCGCAGGCATCGGTCTGGCCTACGGCCGTGCTGCGCGGCGACATCCACCGAATCTTTATCGGTGCTGGCAGCAATGTGCAGGATGGCTCAGTGCTTCACGTCTCGCACGACAGTCGTTTTTTACCAGGGGGCGCGCCGACTATTGTCCACGAGCGTGTCACCATTGGTCACCATGCCACCTTACACGGTTGTGAGGTGCATGATCACTGTCTGATCGGTATTGGCGCTAGAGTGCTGGATCGAGCCGTCTTGCGTCCTCGGCTGATGCTCGCAGCCGGCGCAGTGGTGCCGCCCGGCAAAGTTCTACAAAGCGGCTTCATGTACATTGGCGCCCCGGCCAAGCCGGCGCGGACGTTGACCGACCTTGAACTGGAGTATCTCGACTACGCGGCTCAACACTACATCGATCTGGCGATCCGGCATCGCGCGACGGCGCTTTAGCGGATGTCATGCCTCGTCTGCAGAATGGCCTCTACTTGCGCATCCTCATGGTGCTGATTGTGCTAACAAGGGACACTGCTCAGCTTAGGTGCTGCTCTT
>NZ_JAYESN010000282.1:0-3624 GCF_034860625.1 Lamprobacter sp. | reverse complement strand
GAGCGTATTGCGACCCTCGGCGGGCAACCGGTAGGTACTCCTGACGCTATCGTGAAGCGCCGCGAGTGGAGCGACTATTCGCTGGGCAAGGCTTTGGTCAGCGAGCACTTGGGTGCTCTGGATATCGTGTATTCGGGTGTGAATGAGAGCCAGCGTAAGGCCATCGCCGGACTGTCGGAGGTCGATCCGGTGTCGGAAGACATGCTCACGGGACACCTTGCGGATCTCGAGCAATTCCAGTGGTTTGTGCGTGCACACCTGGAGTCGTCGGCGGGCGAGTTGGCCACCGTCGGCTCCAGCAGTGAGCGGGATGCCGCGCGTGCCGCCAGCGGCGCTCGGCAGTCTGGCGCCTGAGTGTGACTGCAGGGCACCGGCACCGCCTGTGCTCAAATGGCGATGCCGGACGCGCCAGAGAGAAACGTGGCGTCCGCTTACGCATTACGTTCCATGGCACGCGGATTCGTGTCCTTGCGATTCGTGGACTAGCGGCCAAGCGTTCGACAAAGAGTCAGTAGTAGTTAAAGAAGGAGAGTTTCATGCAGACCAATGCCCAGACCAACGATGCCTACGAGCTGTTCATGGGCGCACTGGATGTGTCCAATCGTGCGCTCGAAGAAGTTCGCGATAGGCCGGTGGTAAAAAAGATGGTGGAAATGATGGAAAAACAGGCCTCGGGCAAAAAGTTCGGGGTTGCTGTGTACAACGGCGATGCCTCTACACCGCACGATTATTTCACAGTGCGGGTTCAGAACCACCATCTCCAACTGGCATCCCACGGCAAGGATTCACCGGACATCGACTGGAAAGTGTCAATGGCGTATCTGCGCGACATCAACGAAAACCCACAGGCCTACATCGACAACCCATTGAAAATCGACTTTGACTGGCTGAAACACAGGATTCAGGATGGAATGAGCTGAGACTGTGGCCGATAAAAACGAAGAAAAGCGGCAGTTTCAACAGCGTCTGCGCATCTCCCCGGCGCTGGTACACGATATTGTTCGGGAGGAAGGCGAGCAAGAGCTGCAACGCGGCTTTCCGGCGTTGTGGTGGTCGGGGCTGGCCGCCGGCTTATCCATGGGGTTGTCGCCGCTAGCTGCAGGCATCCTTGCAGCACTGCTACCGGCGCAGCCTTGGGTTGGGATCATTGTCGCCTTTGGCTACTCTGCCGGGTTTTTGATCGTGGTGTTGGGCCGCCAGCAATTGTTCACTGAGAACACCATCACCGCGCTGCTTCCGGTAATGAACCACCGTAACCGACGCTATGTGCTGAAGATGTTCCGGCTTTGGGGCATTGTGCTGGTGGCCAATCTGGCAGGCGCCGCTATCGTAGCCACACTGTTGGCGGCAACACCCCTGTTACCGGAACACTACTCTGACGCCATTGCGCATATGAGCAACGAGTACCTTGAGCGTTCGCCGCTGGGTACGTTCCTCTCCGCGATCGTTGCCGGCTGGTTGGTGGCGGCATTGGTGTGGACAATGCCGTCCGTGCCCACCAGCCGCTTTGCACTGGTGTTGTTCTTTACCTGGCTGATCGGTATTGGCCACTTTGCGCGCATTATCGCCGGCGCTGTGGGTGCATTCTTTCTTGTGGTGCAGTCAGCTGCGAATCTCGTGCACGTGACCAGCCACTTCCTGTTGCCAGCCTTGCTGGGTAATGTGATGGGCGGCTCGGCATTGTTCGCGTTGATCAGCTATGCGCAGGTCCGCAAAGAGGTGGATCCAGAATAGGGCCAGAGAACGGCGCGCCTTTGGGCCAGCGTGTCCAAGCGCGGGGGTAATACAGCCGGCTGCGTTCAGGGCGTCATTCGGCATCGCCGAGGGCGTCGAGACTGTAGCCCATGGCAGAAATCTTCTCGAGCTCGGCGCGGCATTCACGACGCCGGTGCAGTGCGAACACGGTTGCGCCCATCTTCCTTAGCTGCGTAGAGCGCTTCGTCCGCGCGTTGGAAGGCGTCCTGATCGTTGCCATCAATGTCGAATTGCGCGACGCCTAAGCTGACTGTGATTGGTGGCAGATCTGCACCTAGCGGCTTGGATGCTATGCTGGCGCGCAGGGTCTCGGCCAACGTCTGCGCACCCTCCAGCGTGGTGCCAGGCAGCAACAAGGCGAATTCCTCGCCGCCCCAGCGCGTCAGTACATCTGTGCCGCGCAGTTGCTCTTGCACGTGAATAACGACGGCTTTCAACACTTCGTCTCCCATGAGGTGCCCGTAGGTGTCATTGATGCTCTTGAAGTGATCAATATCCAGCAGCAGCAGGGATACCGGTTGGCGCTGCCGAGTCGCGCGAGCGTACTCGTGTTCCAGCAGCGTATCAAAGAAGTCCCTGTTGAAGGCGCCCGTAAGCCCGTCCCTCTGCGCCGCCGATTCCAGTTTGCGCTCAAGCGCAAGTTGCGCACTCAAGTCGCGAAAAGCGATCACCAGGCCCTCCACAGCACCTGGAAGGCCGCGCATGGGGGAAGCAAAAAGCTCCACGTCGAGCGGACTGCCATCACAGCGATAAAATGTATCCCGCCATGCCTTCAAGGGTTCGCCCGTTGCCATCACGCGGTGTATCGGGCAGTCCGCCAAGGGGTAGGGGCAACCATCGGCGTGGTGGCCGTGCACCGTAACGTGCATATCGCGCCCCACCTGTTTGCGCAGCCGGTCGAGCACAGCTCGCTCTGTGGCCGGACCTTGAAAGACGCGCGGCGTTTGGCCAAGTAACTCGTCTGCGCTGTAGCCAGTCTGGGCGCACAAAGCGGGATTTACGTAAACGATCTCCGGCCCGGGCGTCTCCAGCTCCGCCGTGGTGACCAGGACAGCATTGAATGCCTGTTCAATGGCGCGGCGAAAGGCCTGTGGTTCAACAAAATTCTGCACATTGATTCCAGTTTGTTGGCGCTAGCACGGCCGCAGCATGCATGCAATTAAGGCTGCTTGCCGTGCGCCGCTGCTAGTCGGTACTATACCTGTGACAGTATCACGCGGTAAATGTGGTCAGCGGGCACACAGAATATCGGCGCTTTTCAGATTTTTGCATTATAAATCAAAAGATTATGATGTTGAGGGTGTGTTGGCAGCCTCGGCGCGCAGCGTGCGTGTCAGGCTATGAGCCTCGCGTCCGCTGTCAGGGCCGGGCAGAGGCAGTGTGCATCAGAACATCCCACCGAGCTGGCCGCGTGGCTGGTGATAGATCACCAGATTGATGCGTGGCGGCCGGGTCTTGATCATCCGATATGCTAGCCGCCCCTGATTGGAGCCCTTAGTAAAAACAATTGAGCGCAGCCCGACCGCCACTGCGCCACTGGGGAAATGATGCGCGAGCTTGAGCAGTTCCAAAAAGACCTTCAGGTAACACCACGAAGTTGGCACGAGATGAGCATGAACCTGGTGCCAGCGCCGATCTTTGTCAAAGATCGTGCCGGTCGTTACCTTGCCTGTAACCGCGCCTTCGAAGTTTTTATCGGCAAGCGCGGTGAGGAGATGATCGGAAAAACTGCGTTTGAGCTCTTCCCGCATGAGCTGGCCAAGATCTATCACGATGCCGACGAGCGTCTTCTAAAGGCGCGCGGGAACCAGACGTACGAGGCAAGCGTTCAATACGCAGATGGCACCTATCGCGACGTGCAGTTCCATA
>NZ_JAYESN010000281.1:0-3624 GCF_034860625.1 Lamprobacter sp. | reverse complement strand
CGCGCGGGCGCGGGGCATGTTGCAGCGCCGAGGTCACCAACATGCACGCCTCGATCCCATCGGCCTGCAACAGCGCGGCCGTGGCGGATGCGTTGCTCGCGGTATTGGTGCTGAGCCCCTCTAAACGAATCGCCCGGTCGGGGACACCCAAATCCAGCAGGAATCTACGCATCGCTTTGGCTTCCGAGCCATCCCCAGTGGGAACCTGGCCACCCGAGAGCAGCAACTGCTGAAACTTGCCCGCATGAAATAAGCGCGCCGCATGCCAAACCCGATCCGCCGCCGTGACCAGTTTGGAGAGCATCAGCACTACCGACCCTCAGCGGCGAATGAACTGCGGCAGCTTGGACAGGTTCTTCCACACCAGTGCGCTCAAAGCCACCAGCGACCCGGTACCCGGCGGGCCTCCTCGGCCGTGCCGGCGCAGGATCTGATAATCCTCCCTGGACTTTTGGAGGATCTCCTTCAGGTTGCGGTTGCTCTTGCCACCCAAGCGCATGCGGACCAGCACCTCCGGCACGTACACCACCCTTCGCTGCCTCTGCTCATGCCCACCCGACGGCCCCTCCAGCTGGCTCAGCATGCGCAGCATCAGGTCGTAATCCGCGGCGGTGCGGTAGCGGGTATCGAACACCCCGTGGCGCTGGTAGAGGGCACGGCGCAGGAACAGCGTGGGGTGTGGCGGCATCCAGCCCCAGTGGAGGCGGCTTGGGTTGGTAGGCGCCGGCTTGCCAGTGGCGGATGATGCGTTGCGGGTTATCGCGGGCCACGTACTGCAGGTCGCCATAGACCGCCTGCACCGCCGGGTCGGCAAAGGCCGCGGCGATGCGGGCAAGCACCTGGTGGTCGGCATAGACATCATCCGCATGCAGCAGGCCGACCACCTCGCCGGTGGCGCGGGCGAGGCCCTTGTTGAGGCCAAAATAGATGCCCTCGTCCGGCTCGCTGACCAGCACCGCCAGTTGATCGCCCCCGCTGCCGCAGCAGCGCCAGGCTGCCGTCGACACTGCCACCATCAATGACGATGTGCTCGCGCGGCGTATGGGTCTGCGCCGCCACCGAGTCCAGACAGTCGGTGACGGTGTTCACCGCGTTGCGCAGTGTTGTGATCACAGAAATCTTCATGCGAGATCAATACCTCCATCATCCAAAACGCAAAAACCGAGCGCTGGCTCGGTCTCTTTCTCGATCACAAGCTGGATCATAACCTGGATCACAACAAGGGCTGGAAACCGCTGACAGCAGCATCAGCCCCAAGCCAACACCCGCCACCAACACACCCAGCCCACGCGCGCGCCAAGCCAAGGCCAGACCGATGAAGCCGAGCAGCAGCCCGAGTGAGAGCGGCATGACCAAGGCTGTGGCGAGGCGTTGGAGGTCTAGCTAGAGTTGACGAGGGGGATGCGTTGGGTTGGGGGCATGAGAACCTCCGGAGATTTCAGCCTCCCGCAAACCACGCGAGCGCACCACCAGCCAATGCACCGATGGTCGCGGCCATCACGCTGACCCAGAAAAGCCGGTGATCATTTCCCAATTGTTCTCGCTTCGCCTTGGCGACGTACTCATCGAGCAAGGGTGCGCAACCCAGCAGCTCGTCATAAAAGCACTTGACCTGGGTGACGTCTTCAACATAACGATCGAGTGTGGCAATGATCTGGCGGCCAACATCCTTACCGGCGCGATGCTCAGCCACCTGTGTGCTGAGCCGCTCCAAGTCACGCTTCAGCCGCCAATAGTCAGGCACCACTTGCGACAACGCCTCTAACGGATACTGGCTTGCGACCTCCGCGATCTTGACGCGCAGCGATAACAGCGCGCCATCCAGCGCATCGAAGGCGGCACGATAGACGTGACCTTCGGCTTTGCTGAGGTTGTTGCTGCAATAGGCTTGATCATCATCAACTGGCGATCGACTGGCATCAAAGCGCACACTGATCGCCCGCATCAGATGATCGAAGGCGTCGCGTAGCTCTTTGATGATTTGCAGATTGGACCGCGCATCGGGGTCCACTTCTTCGGCGTAGAGGATCAGCGATTTGGCTTCGCTGTAGAGTTGCGAGAGCGCGGCTAACCGAGCGGCCTCCTCTTCGGTGAAGCCAGGGCGGCCAACGCTTGCATCGGTCACGGCAGACGCACGGACTGCATGTTGCGGATGTGCTCGGCGTATTCCTTCACGGTGAAGTAATGCCCCGCATTCAGGCGCACGGACCCACGGTTACGATCGGCGTAGAGCGCCGCTTTCTCGCGGTCCACATCGGCCTCAGCGGACAGCGCCTGATAGGGACGCTCTTGAAGCTCGGCGAGCGAGGTTGCGCCAAGCGCCTTGCAGATGGTTTCTTTTGTCTTTTCAGAGAGATGAGCGGACATGACACGTTTGCCCTCCGGTTGCTTTAAGGCGCTGCGACACAGATGCTGTCATTGGCTAAAAGTGGAGTTTAGCAGAGTCGACCGCCTACCAGCCTCGGTACCCCATCCTCACACCTCATCGTCAGATGCATCCAGGTTTCGCCGGTCGGCATCAAGCACGACATCGTCGTAGAAGAAACCAAGTGCCGAGTCTGAAAACTGACCGACGGAACGTCAAGCAGCTGAAACGGAGGGAGCGCTAGCCGGAATCGCCTCCTGCTCTCGTCCTCCCGGCCGGCAAGCCGGCAGCCAGTGCCAGGGAGCCTGAGCAGGCAGTTGCCTGCTAAAGCTGAAGCCCAGTGCCTACTGTAAGGCTGCTTTCCCTGCGCTGGATTGCGGCTTCCGGGCAGCAATGACGGAGCGGGAGAAAACGTGGTCTGTCCCGGTTTCTAGGGAATCGCCACCTGCGTCCGCGGCAACAGCGCACCCAGCCGCTCGGCCAGCGCCGCCTTGGCCCCGGCATCGCCATGCACCAGGCAGATCTCACGCGGTGGGGTCGGGATGCCGGTAACGAAGTCGATCAGGTCTTGCTGGTCGGCATGCGCGGAGTAGCCGCTGAGGGTGCGCACCTGGGCGCGGATGTCGTAGCGGCGGCCGTCGAGCTGCACGTAGCCGCCACGGGGGCCATAGCGCTGGATGTCGCGCCCCGGGGTGCCGGCGGCCTGGTAGCCGACGAACAGGATGTCGTGGCGCGGATCACCGAGCATGGCTTTGAGGTAGTTCACCACCCGGCCCCCGGCGCACATGCCACTGGCGGCGATCACCACCTCCGGATGCCCGCTGTGGGCCCCAGCTTGAGACAGGTAGTTCACCATGCGCTCATGGTCGCTATGACTGTCGACCGTGACCAGCTGCTCGAACGCCAGCGGATGACGCCCGGCGGCCAGACGCTGCTGGGCCTCGGCATCCCAGGCCGCACGCAGGCGCCGGTAGCCAGCGGTAAAGTCCGCCGCCAGCGGCGAGTCGAGCACGATCTGCAGGTCGCTCCAGGGCGAGCCCTCGCCACCTTGCGCGGCGCCATGGTCCGCAAAGGGGTCAGAAAAGGGGGTCAGACCCTGAGGTATCCCCACGAAATCTCACGCATCATCATCAATTTAACCGGTCTTTCCGGATCGTGGCGGTTTAGCCGGGCGGTTTGACCGCATTGTCTGCGCGCAAGGCTTCGACTTGGGCCAGTGTCAGTCCGGTTGCTTGGGCAATCTGTGCGTCGCTGAGGGT
>NZ_JAYESN010000280.1:0-3632 GCF_034860625.1 Lamprobacter sp. | reverse complement strand
TTGCCCACCAACCGAACAGGAGCCGTGTGCCGATGACATAGACGGCGACGACCGCGAGGTCCCAAGGACTGATCTGCACGTTTGGCATGACGCTCTCCACTCAGAGAAGGCTTCTCGCCAGAGATGGCTACTCGGAGATGGCCCTTGTCTTCGAACTCGGCACGCGTGGGGCCGAAGCGTGCAGCCTCCAGCTTTGCGGCGGAGAAGTAACGGGCGATTTCCTGCAGCAGGCGGGCTTTTCAGTGAAAGCAAGAAAGCAAACAACGTGCCCACGTTCGAGCGCGCAGACAGCCACAACTCGCCCTGTGCTCTGGCCAGGCCAGGTCTTGCTGGCCCGCAACTTGCTGCCCATACCGGTGGCCGGCGCCGACTCGCAACCAATGTGGCAGCCGTGCTCTGCAGCCGTTCGATGCTCTGCGTTGAGCCGATCGCTGATCGGGCGTTAGGGCTGCATCATCCGCTGGTGTTGCGCCTGGGCGCGCTCGAATTCCTGCTTGTCGATCTGGCCGTCGCCATCCTGGTCGATGGCCTCGAAGGAGGGTGCATTGGCGAGATTGCGCATCGGATAGCCCTGCTGGGAACGCTCCTTGATCCGCTCGGCCCGGCCAGTCTCGAATTCATCCTTGCTGATCAGACCGTCGCCATTGGCATCAAAGGACGCGAACGTTGGCATCTGTCCGCCCATCCGGCCCATGCCAGGTCCCATTCCCCGTCCCATGCCGGGTCCCTGTTGGGCACCGCCCATGCCGCCAGGACCCATGCCACCAGCGCCCATGCCAGCGCCTGGCCCCATGCCAGTGCCTGGCCCCATGCCGGCGCCGCTGCCCATGCGTTGGGCGCGAAAGTTTGCGAACCCATCGATCGTGATCTGGCCATCGCCGTTCTGGTCGATGTCGCTGAACTCGGGCGCATTGGTGATTCCGCGCATCGGCGCGCCAGCCTCGGAGCGAGCCGCGCGGCGCTCGGAGCGCGCCTGTTCGAACTCCTCCTCGGTCAGGATGCTGTCATCGTTGCGGTCGAGCTCGCTGAATCTCATTGAATCGCGCATGCCAGCGCCCGGCGGTGCGCTGTCCTGGGCAAGCACTGGGGCGAGCGCGGACAGGCTCAGCGCTGAGGTCAGGGTCAAGCTGAGTGCGGTGGCTGTGGTGAATCTCATGGTTGTCTCCATTGTTGGTTGGGTTGAGGCTGACCGGCTGCGGTTGCCGCGCTGACTGGCTCAGTGTGAACCATCGTCAGTCTGAGCTATCGCCGGACGCCTGCTGTGATGCAACTATGAAGCCGATTTTGCGGCGCAGCCTCAAGATTCTGCACTGCAGCGGCATCCGATTGTATTCGGCCCTCAATCGGCCTTCAGCTAGTCACTTGCCTCGTTGCGCTGGAAGCGCTGCTCGAGCTTGGGGAGCTGTTGATGGCTGGTGATCAGGATGACCTCGTCGCCCGGCTTTAGCGTCTTCACCTCTTGCGGCAGATAGAGCTGTTCCTTGCGGTAGAGGCACACGATCCGGGTGCGCTCTGGCAGATCGAGATCCTCGATCGGACCCTTCTCGGCGTCTTCGATGTTGAGGCTGAAGATCGCCGCGTCGCCGCGGATGACCGAGGACAACTCCAGGGACTTGGCCCCCGAGAGCATCTGTTTCAGGTGTGCGGCGACTGCCCGGTTGGGCATGATGCTGTCCTCGAGCCCGAGCTCTGCGGCGATATGCTGGAACTGCGGATCATTGACGCGCGGCACCACGCGGGCGAACCCCAGCGAGCGACCGATGAGGCCGGCCAGGATATTGGTCTGATCGCTTTCCATCAGGCAGAAGAGGACATCAGTGTTCTCGGGCTCGGCGTCGCGCAGCACATCCGGCAGGGTGCCGTCTCCATAAACGAATCCGGCATCGAAGCGCTCGGACAACGTGTCGATGCGCTCGCGGTCGCGCTCGATGATGATGACCTGGTGGCCATCCTCGAGCAGCAGCTCAGCGGTGGACAAGGTCAGTGAATTGCTACCGATAAAGGCGGCTCTCATGCTGTTGTCGCTCAGGTTCAGGATCTGCCCATTGTCTGCATCGCGTTTGTTGCCCGATAGGGGCGCTCAAGTCGGCAAGCGGTTGATGAATAGCGGTTAAGGGTTGCGTTTACGTGCGAGCCAGGTCGGTGGGTAGAGCACCACGAGGAGCGCCAGGATCTCGACGCGCCCGAACAGCATATCGGCGCAGAGCACCAGTTTCAGCGCCGGGTGCAGCTCGGGGCTGGTGAGGCCGGCCGAGAGGCCGGCGTTGGCGGTGGCCGAGACCACCTCGAAGAGGCTCGGCAGTGGCGGCTGGCCGAGCGCTAGGAAGGCGAGCCAGGAGGCCAGCAGCACCATCGCCCACAGGGCCATCAGCTGCAAGGTTGCGGTGACCATCGACGGCTCGATGCGCGTGTCGCCGACCTGCGCCTGCAGCACGGCGCGCTCGGCGATCGCGGTGCGGCGCAATGCCAGCTGCACCAGTCGCATGATGATCAGCAGCCGAATCAGCTTGATCCCGCCGGCCGTTGATCCGGTACAGCCGCCGATGCTCATCGAGGTCATCAGCACCCCCTGCGAGGCCGCTGGCAGGTCGGCGACCTCGGTGGTACTGAACCCGGTATCGGTCTGCGCCGAGACCCCCAGTGCGAAGCCCTGACCCAAGGCCTGTAGCCAGGGCAGTCCGCTCGACAGCGCGGCGATGACACTGAGCAGCAGCGCGGTGATCAGGATCGCGCCGAGCAGCGCGATCAGCTCCGGCTCATGCTTGAGCGCGCGCAGGCCGCGGTGAGGCAGCCGTGCAGACAGGGGGAGACTCACCGCCGAGGCGACGCTGATCAGCGAGAGCGTCGCGACCGTGGCGCCAGGCAATCCGGCGAGGCTCTGGTCGGACGGGGCGAAGCCGCCGGTGGCAATCGCCGGGAGCGCGTATAGCAAGGCCTCGAGCGGCGCCAGGCCGGTCATCCAGACGGCGACAATCGCGATCAGGGTCAGCGCGAAATAGACCGCCGCGACGCTCCGTGCATGACCGCGGGCACCGGCGTCGGTGAGCCGCTCACCGGTGGTCTCGAGCAGCCGGCGCGCGCTGGCATGATGACGCATGATCAGCGCGACGGCGAGCACGGCGATCCCGAGCCCGCCATACCATTGCATCCAGGCGCGCAGGAACAGCACGGCGGGGTCGGTCTGCTCGAGGCCGCGCAATACCGTCAGGCCTGTGGTGGTCACACCAGAGGTCGCTTCAAGCAAGGCGTCAATCATGCCGAGACCTGCGGCGGTCAAGGGCCAGACCATGACCAGTGCTGCGATCAGGAAGGCCAGTCCGGTGACGGCGAGCGCCTCGTTCCATTGGATATCGCTGTCCTCAGCGCGCAGCGGTCGCAGCCGCGAGACCGGCCAACCGACGACGAGCAGCGCGCTGGCGGTTGCCGTCAGCCGGAAGGCCAGCTCGATGCTTGCGTCGCTCCAGGCCATGAGCGCAGGCGGGAGCGAGAGTGCGGCGAGGACGAGCAGCAGACGGCCCAAGGTCCCCAGCACCACGCGCAGCCGGGCGGCCCGCATCAGGGTGCTCGCAGCCCGTTCGGTCATGGCGACTCGGCGTCCAGGTGATCTTTCAATGAGGTGATTGGCATTGAGC